>JAEUVL010000324.1 GCA_016786965.1 Chitinophagaceae bacterium | reverse complement strand
TATTGATCTTATGAAGTGCCAGGTAATCAATATATTTCTTTACAAAAGAAACAGGTTGAAAATGGCGGGCCACATCCAGGTGCATGCCCCGGTAAGCAAAGCGGGGGGTATCTTCTATGTACAGAAAGGGAATCTTTAGTGAGGTACCAGGTTTCTTAAGCTGAAGATCAGGCACAGGTAATAACTGTATCAGCGTCTGTATGCCGTTAAAAGTACCACTGGCATTATCACCACCGATATATATACCTTTTTCATCCACCGTCATTATATAAGCACCGGGTTGTTCTTTTTCCAGCCGTTCATAATTAAGCCGGATTGCATTGGTGGAAGCTGAATTAGTTACCACTTTCAACTTTATCAGGTAAAATTTTTGCAGGTAGTCATTCAGATAGGCAGCTGTCTTTTCCAATCCACTCCCCTGCAAAACGATCACGGTGGAAGCAGTAATGTTGAAACCAGTGCCTTCACCGGTCAGCTTTACCACGGCCGGTTGGGGAATGATATTTACCTGTTGTGCTGACGTAATACTTGTAAGAAGTAAGAGGCAAAAACTGATCGTTAACCGCATATAAATAGTTTAAGTCTATCGGATGATTGGCAAATATATGGCGCTTGGATTACTGGCATCATGATAAATACGAATGGTGGCTTTTTTGAAATCGGCTGCCGTTGCTTCGTAAATATTCATGAATTGCTGCGGGTTTCTGTCGGCGAGCGGAAACCAACTGCTTTGTACCTGTATCATCAGGCGGTGTCCTTTTTTGAATGTATGGGCAATGTCGGGCAATTCAAATTTCACCGTTTCTATTTTACCGGGTTTAAATGGAGAAGGTATTTCAAAACTATTCCTGAATTTTCCCCGCATGATCTCACCCCGTACCAGCATCTGGTAGCCGTCCATCGGGTAAGCGCTGTTGCCTGCACGGCCCGCTGATTGGACAGTACCGGGATATTTGAAATCGTCCGGAAAAACATCGATCACTTTTACTACAAAATCTGCATCGGTGCCGCTGATGCTCACTTTCAGGTCAGCGATCACAGGCCCGGCAAGGGTTAGGTCTTCTTCAAGCGGATCAGTTTCAAACGTCAATACATCTGGCCTGCGGGAGGCAAAGCGTTGATCATCGGTCATATATTCCCTTGTTCTTCTAAAATGTACATCTTCTGTGTAAGGAACAGGATGTGCGGGGTCACTGATATATTCAGTAAAGTTGCTCTTTGCACCGGGCCGGTTCCAGGAAAGGGAGCCGTTTGCTTCCAGGTAAATATCCCGTCCATTACCGGCAGGCGGCCACTGATCCAATTTTCTCCATTGATTTTCGCCGGTAAAAAAGATATTGGCTTCAGCTATTTTGGGCAGGTCGCCTTTTCCTTTCAGGTAATAATTAAAGAAAGGCAGTTCGATATTATTTTGATACCATTGTGATGTATTGCTGTTGAATTTTACATTGCCTAATTGTGTGCCATCATTACTGGCCCATTGTCCATGGTACCAGGGGCCCATTACTATCCGGTTGTTCGTGGAAGGGCTTTGTTTTTCAATTGCCTTATACAAATTCCAGGCACCCCAGCAATCTTCTGCATCAAACAGACCACCTACTACCAGCATGGCGGGTTTAACTTCATACATGGCTACTCTTGCATTTCTTGCTTTCCACCAGTCATCGTAGTTGGGATGTGCGTACAGGTCTTTCCAGAATTGCACACTGTCTTTCATATGTTTCATCAGATCCGGCAGCGTATTGTTCAAATAAAATTTATAATTATCCCTGATGGGAAAATTATATCCCTGTGACCCAACGGTGGTGGGCTTTGGCCTTGGCTTACCAAATCCGGAGTAAAAACTAAAACCATCCATTTGAAAAAAAGCACCGTTGTGGTGAAAATCATCTCCCATAAACCAATCGGTTACAGGGGCCTGCGGGCTTACAGCTTTCAATGCCGGATGGTTGCTGGCGGCCGCCATAGTGGCATAGAAGCCAGGATAGGAGATGCCAAAGATGCCCACATTGCCATTGTTAGCCGTATGCTTAATGAGCCAGTCAATGGCATCATAAGTATCGCTGGCCTCATCTGTCTCATTCCCTGTTTTATTTTTATTAAAAGGGCGAACATCTGCGAATTCGCCTTCACTCATCCAGCGGCCCCGTACATCCTGGATAACGATGATATAATTTTCCCTGGCATAATATTTCCAGTGCCCGCTCCAAAGGCGGGAAGAAAATTCTTTGCCATAGGGCGAACAGGAATACGGTGTCCGCATCATCAGTACGGGATGTTTTTCACTGTTGTCGTTGGGAATATACAGGGTGGTAAAAAGTTTGATGCCATCCCGCATAGGTATGTATTGTTCCTGCTTGGTATAGTTCTCTTTGATCCAGGCAGAATCCTGATCTGTTTGTGCATAGGCAGTAATAAAGAAGAGAATCAGCAGCAGGGAGCCTGTTATTTTTTTCATGGAAGTGTTTTGAAGGTTTAAATTTAGGGTATCTCAAAAAACTTACCTTAATTTTCCTTTTTTAAACATATACCCGGCCTGCGCTTCAGGCGATACCGGGTTGGTTCTGCTAACTTTATTTATCTTTTATGCAAACACATACCGATATCATAACTACTTTTTATACAGCATTTAGTAAGCTGGATCATGTTACGATGAACAGTTGCTACAGCGAGGATATTGTTTTCAGCGATCCCGCATTTGGATTACTGCGGGGCGAGGAGGCGAAATACATGTGGGAAATGCTTTGCACGAATGCGAAAGACTTTTCGCTGACTTTCTCTAATATACAGTTACTGGATGAGGAGTATGCGACCTGCAATTGGGTGGCCACTTATACTTTTTCCAAAACCAACCGGAAAGTGGTGAATTACATAAAAGCTTTCATGCGTTTCAAAGATGGTAAGATAGTGGAACACAGCGATGCATTCAAACTTAGTAAATGGGCGGCACAGGCATTAGGATGGAAAGGCGCTTTGTTTGGCTGGATGAGCTGGATGAAGAAAAAGATACAGAATAATGCAAGGAAGAACCTGATCGCCTTTATTGAAAAGAAGGAAAATAAATAGTTATTAGCGGAAGCTAATAACTATTCCTCGAGTACTCCAAACTTTCCTGCATTCACATCGGCAATGGCCTGTTCCACTTCCTGCCAGGTATTCATCAGGAATGGACCATAGGAGGCGATTGGTTCATCAATTGGTTCGCCGGACAGTACAAGTATGATGGTGTCTTCTGTTGCGTCAATTGAAATATCTTCCCCCTCATTTTTAAATAACACGAAATGATCTGTATTGACCTCCGTCCCGTTGATCGTTGCTTTCCCATCTGTAACTAAGAGACCGGTATTGTAATTGGCCGGAAAGCTAAGTACTGCAGATGCACCTTTCTTCAGCCGGGTATTATATACATGCATCGGTGTAAACGTAGAGGCGGGGCCTTTAGTACCATTATATTCACCGGCTATGACCTCAATAAAACTTTGCTGATCTGACAGGTAGTGGTGGCCCATAGCCATATTGGTTATTTCCTGGTATTTAGGTTTTGTCTTTTTATATTTTGCCGGAAGATTGACCCACAGCTGTACCATCTGAAACAAGCCGCCTGTCTTACTGAAATTTTCCTCATGATATTCTTTATGTAAAAGACCAGCACCGGCTGTCATCCATTGCACATCTCCCTCGCCGATGATACCACTGTTGCCAGCACTGTCGTGGTGGGCTATCCTGCCATGATAGGCAATGGTCACTGTTTCAAAGCCGGCATGGGGGTGTACACCAACGCCTCTTGGTTGGTTGGAGGGACTGAATTCTATCTTCGAACCATAATCCATCATAAAGAATGGGCTCATTCTTCTTTTATCGATACGACCACCGGGAAAAAATCCATGCACCCGGAATCCGTCGCCTACCATGTGTGCAGGTGGAGGGGCGATGACAGCTTCTATTTGCTTAGTGTTTGACATAGTAATGTGTTATCAAATTATAATGTGCTCAAATTTACACGGGCACTTCCATCAGCAGTATCTCCGTATCACTGTCGGCTTTTAATGCTAACAAGCCGGTTTCTGTAATGCCTAATCCGTCTCTGCGATTCAGTTTTATTTCATTAATCGTTATGTCACCTTCAATAACAAAAGCATATACGCCATTGGCTTTATCGTGAAGGGTGTAATTGATACTTGTGCCTTTGTCCAGTTTGCCCAGGCTAAACCAGGCATTTTGATGTATCTGGACGCCACCATCATTACTGCCCACTGGTGAAACCACCGTAAGCAACTTATTGTGTTTGTCCTTATCTGCAAAAGTTTGCTGGTCGTAGCGTGGCTCTGCGTTTTTCTTATTGGGGAAAACCCATATCTGGAAAAACTTCACTTCCTTGTCTTTATTCTTGTTCTTTTCACCATGTTGTATGCCGGTACCAGCACTCATTGCCTGTACATCGCCCTGGCGGATCACTTGTGTATTACCCATACTGTCTTTATGCTCCAGGTCGCCATAGGTTGGAATTGAAATGATTTCCATATTATCATGCGGGTGGGTGCCAAAGCCCATACCTGCTGCTACGGTATCATCATTCAAAACCCGTAAGGCACCGAAGTGAACCCGTTCCGGATCATGATAACCAGCAAAGCTAAATGTGTGATAGGAATCTAACCATCCATGGTTTGCATGGCCTCTGGTATGGGCCTGGTGAAGAATGGTTTTCATATTAATCTCCTTTTTTTAAATGGTTACTTTTTGATCAACTACATTTTCAGAAAGCCATAAGAACTCAGCTACGAAATTATTTACATTGGCCTGGAATGACTCGTCCAGCAGTTCTCCTTCAACGCCAAATTTTTTATCTACTGCCGGAACAATGAGCAGGTAGGGGGAGGCGATCCCGAACAGCGCAGGAACTAACTGAAGCAATTGTTGTGAAGCTCTCATGCCACCCATTGCACCTGGTGAGGCCGTAACAAGTCCAAATGGTTTATGATGCCTCTTGGGAAAATGGTCCAGCAGGTTTTTCATGGCGGGAGAATAACTGCCATTGTATTCAGGGGTTACTATTATATAAGCATCCGCTTCAAATATTCTCCGGGCAAGTGGTTGAAATTCTGTGGGGGCTTTGTCCGGTGAAACCCAAACGGATTGTACTGCAGGAATGGCCCAGTCTTTCAGATCGATGAGGCCTGTTTCATGACTGGTGTTTTGTTTGAACCAGCTTTGCAAGTGCAACGCAACCCTGCGGGTTACGCCTTGTTGACGGGGACTTCCTGATATAATCTCTATTTTCATGTTTGTGTTTTATAATGCAAATATACAAAGTCAATGTTGCAACATCAAATTTATATTCACACGGGTTTGTTAACGTTTTTTCTCCTTTTTGAACCTGAAACCAGTAATTTCGGTATCGTTATACCTTAAACATGATCAATAGAAGAAAGTTCATCGAATCCTCTGTATTAAGTTCAGCAGCAATGCTATTGAGCAAAGTAGCAGAGGGAAAAGAAACCACAGCTTCCGTGAAAGGAAATCCCGTTGTTATTTCCACCTGGGATGCCGGGTTAAAGGCAAATAAAGGGGCCTGGGAAGTATTATCTAAGGGAGGCAGGGCATTGGATGCAGTGGAAAAAGGAGTGATGGTAACTGAAGCTTCAAAGAACTGTTGTGTTGGTCTGCAGGCCAATCCTGACAGGGACGGCTTTGTGACACTTGACGCCTGCATTATGGATGAACATTTCAATTGTGGCAGTGTCGCTTTCCTGGAAAGGATAAAACATCCCATATCTGTAGCCCGGAGGGTAATGGAGAAAACACCGCATGTAATGCTGGTGGGGGCAGGTGCCCAGCAATTTGCTGTAGCAGAGGGCTTTCCTTTAGAAGAGCAAAAATTATCGGAAGAGGCCCAGCAAAATTATAATGAATGGCTAAAGGAATCGAAGTATATGCCACCCGCTATCAATATTGAGAATAAAAAAGAGCATGGGCCTTTTGCACCCGCCAAATTAAGTAATGGAGAATGGAACCATGATACGATCGGCATGGTGGCAATGGACACTCATGGAAACCTGAGTGGCAGTTGTACCACCAGCGGGGCTGGTTTCAAAATGAGGGGAAGGGTGGGTGATTCACCTATTATTGGTGCCGGGTTATTTGTTGATAATGAGGTGGGAGCCTGTACGGCAACCGGTCAGGGCGAAGATGTGATCAGAGTGGCCGGATCTCACACCGTAGTGGAATTGATGCGCCAGGGCCTGTCACCAGAAGCGGCCTGTAAAAATGTGATACAACGGATCATAAAAATAAAAAAAGAGAAAGCCAATGACATACAAGTGGCTTTTATTGCATTGAATAAGAATGGACAGGCAGGGGCGTATGCCATACATGAAGGCTTTCAGTATGCTATAAAAGCAAAGGGAGTGGAAAAGCTGGTGAATGTAAAAAGCATAATCAAAAAGAAGAATGCCTGATAACCACTATATCATTGAAATAGCCACTTCTGATTTTGCCACCACCAACTCGGCAGTACAGGGAGGAGCAGACAGGATAGAACTATGTGCCAATCTTGCGGAGGGGGGAACAACTCCTTCTTTTGGCACCATCAAACGGTGCAGGGAAGCCTTTTCTGTATCATTGTTCCCCATCATTCGACCAAGGGGAGGTGATTTTCTTTACACAGAAGATGAGTTCCAGATAATGATACAGGAGGTCAGGCTTTGCAAGCAATTGGGTTGTGATGGAGTGGTTATTGGTCTTTTAAATGCTGATGGTACAATTGATATAAAACGAACTTCTACACTGGTGAATGCGGCGTATCCGCTGGGTGTTACTTTTCACCGGGCCTTTGACCGCTGCCAAGATCCGCTGGCAGCTTTGGAACAATTGATGGAAATTGGCTGCGAACGTATCCTTACTTCCGGACAGCAGCCTGCTGCGCCGGAAGGAGTGGAACTGATCGCTGAATTGAATAGGGTAGCTGACGGCAGGATCATCATCATGCCGGGCAGCGGAGTGAGGAAAGAGAATATAAAAATGCTGGCAGAGAAAACAGGCTGTACAGAATTTCATTCATCACTCCGCGGAAAGGAAGCAAGTAAGATGGAATTTTTGCATCCGGCATTTAAAGAGTCGGGGGAGAGCTATATGAATAATGCGATTGATGCGGAGGAAGTGAGAGCCTTACGGGATGCATTGCTATGAGGAATGAAGAACATCGTTTTTATATTGCTTTTGCTTTGCCAGGTGATTTTCTTTTCCTGCAAGCGAATAAATGATGACGCCTCTGCACCCAACGAGCATGCAGCGGCGTTTATCCGCCAACTGAATACTTCTGATACCTTCAGGTATGAGTTCCATTTTTATTATAATCGTAGGAATAAGGCAATGGATTCCTCTGCATATTTTTATATTAAAAATTCTGAGAAGTGGTTGGGGCTGCAGTCTATTCAAAAGGGAGTTGATTCTATTCAAATAAGATTTTCATACGGATGTAGCCTGATGTCCGAATGGATGATGATCATCTTGCGAAACGAGAATAAGAAATGGGAGGCTGAAGTATTAAGAATAGAAAGTCATTACAGTACAGAAAAGCAGGCTTATGATATGATGACAAGCGAAATGCGATCTGATAAGCCACAATCAGGGTGGAAGAAATTCATAGATAAGTTCTTTGATCTTAAAGTTTTGTCTATCCGGGACGACAAGGTGGTTGTTGCTAAAGATGATCGTATGCCCGTGGCAGATGGCTGCGGTATTGGTATTGAGATTGCTACAAAAAATGTGTACAGGTTTTACAGTTATCCTGACCCAGCAGCAAGTCCCGAAAAGTATTTGGAGTCTGCCAACATCGACGCCATAAAAAAACTACTCTTAGAAGAATTTAAGGAGCTAAAGCATATGGACAAAGAGATGAACGATGACTGGCATAACATGATTAAGCAAAAAGAGGAAAAGCGGGCGCAAAATGAAAAGAACCCGGTGAGAAAAGTTAAGTTAGTTGAACTGACTATACAAGATGTTGTTGATACTTCTTCCACAAAAAAGAAAGGGAGAAACTAGTTCCTCCCTTTGATAATTTTTTTATTCGAATAGTTTACACTTTCACTTTCTTCATAAACTCCGCATCTGTCTTTACTGCCTCCAGCGGCGTGCCATTAGGGTAGGCTTCCTGCTCTACAATGAAATACTGCATGCCTTTGGCCTTTGCTACTTTCAATACAGCGCTATAATCTATTACTCCGGTTCCCAGGTCTACAGAATTTTTACCATTATCTTCTACCGGTGATTTTGATCGGTCTTTAATATGACAAAGACGGAAACGGTCGGGGTATTTGTTGAACCAGGCGATCGGGTCCTGACCGGCAGTTACCACCCAGTAGATGTCCATTTCATAGTCCACCAGTGCCGCATCGGTGTTCTTCATCAGCACATCCTGTGCATACTGTCCTTCGAGCAGTCGAAACGTATAGTCATGGTTGTGAAAGGCAAACCTCATCCCATACTTTTTGCATATCTCTCCTTTTTTATTGAAGGCTTCTGCATAGCGTTTGTAA
>JAEUVL010000297.1 GCA_016786965.1 Chitinophagaceae bacterium | reverse complement strand
AAGATGAATTTTTTAGGTACCGTCGATTGGATATTCGTAATCCTCTATTTAGGCGTCATCGCCGGCGTTTCTGTCTGGAGTATCCGTAAAACAAAAGAAACGACCTCGGATTATTTTCTGGCAAACCGCAACCTTGGCTGGTTTGTAATTGGAGCTTCAATTCTGGCTTCAAATGTGGGTTCTGAACATATAGTCGGCCTGGCAGGATCAGCGGCAAAGTCAGGCACAGTACTCGGTCATTATGAGTTGCATTCCTATATTGTATTGATACTTGGATGGGTTTTCGTTCCATTTTATATGAGAAGTATGGTGTACACCATGCCCGAATTTCTGGAAAAAAGGTTCAACCCACAGGCGAGAAGATTATTATCAATTATACAGCTATTCAGCTATGTAATTGCTAAAGCATCGGTAACGATTTTTGCAGGAGCGCTGGTATTTAACCAATTTATGGGCGTTGATTTCTGGACAGGTGCAATCATCCTGGTAGTAATAACTGGGGTATATACAGTACTGGGGGGGCTTCATGCCGTGATGTACACTGAAGCCATACAGGCAATCGTATTGTTGGCAGGTTCAGCTGTATTATTGTTTTTTGGGTTAAGAGAAGTTGGAGGATGGAACACACTAATGGAAACCGTGCCCGCAGAAAAGCTTAATATGTTTCGCGGGATGAGTGACCCTGAATATCCATGGTTGGGTATATTAATTGCATCTCCCATTGTGGGTATTTGGTACTGGTGTACAGACCAGCACATCGTTCAGCGATGCCTGGCTGCAAAAAATGAAAAGGAAGCGAGACGAGGCACCATCTTTGCCGCATACCTGAAATTATTACCTTTTTTTATTTTCTTGATCCCAGGCCTCATCGCCTATGCATTGCATGCACAAGGTAAACTGCAGTTAACAGATACCAATGCAGCATTCCCAGAAATGGTAAAGCAACTAATGCCTGTAGGGTTAAGAGGGTTGCTGGCAGGAGGATTATTGGCTGCCTTGATGAGTTCATTAGCTTCGGTGTATAATGCATGTTCTACTCTTTATACTATTGACATTTATAAAAAGCAACACCCTGAAGCCAGTGAGAAACAATTAGTAAAAGTAGGTAGGATAGCCACTGCCGTTATCGTATTGCTGGGTATGGCCTGGATACCCCTTATGGGAAAGATATCTGATGGTCTTTATGATTACCTGCAAAGCGTTCAGTCATTCCTGGCCCCACCGATAGCTGCTGTATTCCTCTTTGGCGTATTTTTCAAGAGGTTGAATGCAAAAGGTGCCTACGCAGCGATGGTGGCCGGTTTTATAGTGGGCCTACTGAAACTGACTGCACAGATGTTGCAGCATGAGTTACCACAGGGAGGATTACTTCACCAGTTCGCAACGATCAACTTCCTGTACTTCTGCATTTATTTGTTCCTGTTTTCTATCGCCATTATGGTGATCGTCAGTCTTCTTACACCTAAGCCTCCGGCCGAACAGATAAATGGCCTTACGTTTGCCACCACAGTGGCTGAAGATAAAGCAACAAGCCGAGCTAGTTGGAACAAGTGGGATGTTGTTCTTTCGTTGATCGTTATTGCCATTATTTTATCCATATTTCTGTATTTCTCCCCATTAGGAATTGCCAGGTAGTGCCGGTAAGTATGAGAATTATCTTTATTAAATATCATAGTAACCTGCAAAAGTATTTAGGGGAGTGGCTTATTTATTACTTTACCCTCTTGCTTTTTTCAATAAATCTTTTAATTAAGCGATTATGCTGATGCATCAAACCATGCGCTGGTTCGGCCCCAATGACCCAGTAAGCCTTTCAGACATAAGACAGGCGGGATGTGAAGGTGTGGTAACAGCACTACATCATATACCTGTCGGTGAGATTTGGACAGTGGACGAGATTAACAAACGAAAGCAGTTAATTGAAGCAGCAGGGCTAACATGGACTGTTATAGAAAGTCTGCCAGTAAGTGAGAATATCAAAAAGCAACTTGGTAGGTACCAATTGGATATTGAAAATTATAAGCAAAGCCTCCGCAATGTGGCTGAATGTGGATTAAAAGTGGTAACCTACAACTTTATGCCAGTATTGGATTGGATGCGCACCGATGTTTCTTACACTATGCCAGATGGTAGCAAGGCGCTCTATTTTGAGCGTTCAGCATTTATTGCATTTGATCTTTACCTGCTCAAAAGACCTGGTGCTGAGAGAGATTATACCGAAACTGAAATAAAGAAAGCAAAATTTCGCTTCGACCGGATGACAGATGATGAAGAGGAAACATTATACAGAAATGCGTTACTGGGATTGCCAGGCAGTGAAGAACGATTTACGGAAGAACAGATACTGGCTGCATTACAAACCTATGCTGGAATAGATGCGGCACGACTAAAGCAACATCTCTTTTATTTTTTGCAGCAGATAATACCCGTGGCCGAAGAGTGCGGATTAAAAATGGCCATTCACCCGGATGATCCTCCTTATCCCATATTGGGACTTCCGAGAGTGGTGAGTACAGAGAAGGATGCTGAAGAATTACTTCAAGCAGCGCCATCGCCCGCTAATGGATTATGTTTTTGTACCGGCTCTTATGGCGCCAGGTCTGATAATGACTTGCTAAGTATGCTGAGACGTTTTGGGGATAGTATCCATTTTCTTCATTTAAGAAATACCAAGCGGGATGAAGAAGGTAACTTCTATGAAGCGGATCATCTTGCTGGTGATACTGATATGTTTGAGATCATCAAAGAAGTACTCTTGATTCAGAAAAGGAGGAATATTTCCATCCCCATGCGCCCTGACCATGGCCACCAGATGCTGGACGATCTGAAGAAGAAAACATATCCCGGCTATTCTGCAATCGGTAGGCTGAAAGGACTGGCTGAGCTAAGAGGGGTTGAGTATGCAGTGTACAGAAGCCAATTATCAGAATAGAAATTTTCTGATTTTTGATTGATTGTTTAGTATTTGAGAAGATTACAGGACAAGGTCAAGTATCAACACACCTGCCAGGCCTAGGATGGATATAGTGGTTTCCATAACTGTCCAGGAAAGAAAGGTTTGCTTTAATGAGAGATTGAAAAATTCCTTGAACATCCAGAAGCCTGAATCGTTTACATGCGAACCAAAAACACTGCCTGTTCCCACAGCCAGTACCATCAGTTCAGGAGACACCGCACCCGTTGCTACTAATGGGGTTACCACACCTGCGGCTGTAATGCCTGCAACTGTTGCGGAGCCGATTGCGACTCTTAGTAAAGCAGTAATTACCCAGGCAAAGATCAATGGCGGCATTTGCCATTTGCCACTGAATGAGGCAATGTACTTATCCGTTCCGCTATCCTGTAGCACTTGTTTAAAAACGCCGCCTGCTGTTATGATCAGTACAATCATCGCAATACCTGCAATAGCATCGTTCAGCCATTTCATAGTCGCCTCCATTGTCTTGCCGGCTCTAAGGCCAAAGTACCATATGGCAAGGAACACGGATAACAGTAAAGCAATGGTAGGATCACCAATAAAGAGCAGTATTTTTTTTAGCAGTTGATCCGGCAGGAAATTATCTGCTAAAACAGCCACTGTTATCAGTAGAACTGGCAAGAGCCCGACCAGGAAGCTGGGTAAAGCAGCAGGGAGCTCTTTTGCTGTTTTCTCTTCAGCCGATATAAAAAATGATTTGATAGTGACTTCAGTTTTTTTGAACAGGCGGCCTAATAATGGCCCGGCAATAATGACTACAGGGATTGTTATGATGAGACCATAGATCAGCGTTTTTCCCATGTCAGCATTAAATGCATTGACCAAAAAGGCAGGGCTGGGGTGGGGTGGAAGGAAGCAATGGGTTGTTGATAAGGAAGCTGCCATTGGTATGGCGACATATAGTACGGGTAGTTTTGCTTTGCTGGCAATAGAAAAAACCAGCGGCACCAGTATAACAAACCCTGCATTATAATACAAAGGAATGCCGATCAAAAAACCCGTCAGTAATACGGCCCATTGAATATTTTTTTGACCGAAAGCATTAAGCAGTGTGGAGGAAATTTTTTCGGCAGCACCTCCTGCTTCCAGCACTTTGCCCAGTACCGCACCCAGGCAAATGATCAACGCCAATCCTCCCAATGTATTTCCCACTCCTTTCTCAATGGATTTAATGACCTGCATAGGCTCCATACCGAGGAAAAGCCCGGCCAGTATGGCAACAACGAGTAATGATAAAAAGGGACTCACCTTTTTATAGGTTAAGAATATTTGCAGGCAAATGGCAAAAAATATGACAAGCAACTCCATGGTATAATTAATTATGCAGCGGTTACATTATTTCTGTAGCCCGGGAACAAGTAGTACAGCTTCTAAAGCTGGCTTAGGTTGCCTGCTCCTGTCCCAAAGCAAAGGATAATTCGTCCGGTTGGGAATAGGATAATCATTTTTCCAACTCATTCCATCATGTACACCCCAGCAGGTTACCCTTGCAATTTTATCTTTCCGGGTATAAAAGATATTGAACAGCTCTTCATATCTTTTTGCGAGTAAATTTTGCATGCTGTCAGGTAATCCATTGGGGTAGGGATCAAAA
>JAEUVL010000276.1 GCA_016786965.1 Chitinophagaceae bacterium | reverse complement strand
TTCTATTGACCAATAAGCAGCGGCTGCCCCAACCGGAACAGCCGCTTACTATTGTTGGTGGCCAATGATATTAACTACAGCCGTGTATGGTATCCTGTATGCCGTTCCATATTTGATCAGCAGAAACAAGGAATGGCTTTTTAATGATGCAGTAATTCACCGTGTCTTTGGTGGCATCGTAATCGAAGCTGAGTTCAACAGTGCCTACCACTGTACTGGTGGTGGCAGTGCCTTTAGCGGCGCCAGCCGGTGCGTACACAGTACCATGATCTTTGAGGCTGGTAGCTTTTATACATTCCCAGGTGGCGGGGGCAACGCCAGCGAACATTTTACATGTTTGTGCCATGATAATAAGTTTTTTGGTAAAAAATTGTTGTTACAAAAAAGTAATGACCGGTATTGCACCGGCCATTACTGTACCGTGTTATGTTGTAGGAATGTCATACAGAGAAAGGGCAAAACCAGGCGCATCAACAGTGCCTGATGCCACGATCTCCCCGCCTTTCGTTACGCTGGGATCGTAGGTAAAGTAATTGTTGGTCAACGACCATGATGTTGGGTTACCCATGATGTCGATCACCATGGTTACGGTATCGCCAACATTGAGTGGTGAAAGGTCGAGTGCAAATTCAGAGATGTTGGCCGTATTGTCGTTACCGAGGCTTGGCCCTTCGATCCTTTTCCAATTGGAGGAGTTGGGTGTGCCCAGCATTGGCTCCCATGAAGTGGGGTTCGGCAACGGCGGAGTGAACCACCAGATCGTCCACTGGTTGATAGCATAACCGGAACCGGCCTTCAGGTGCAGTTTTAGTTGTGATACGTGGGGCAACTTATCAACAGGACCTCCGGGTTTACCGGCCAGACCTGCCGCATTCAACTGGTACAGTTGTCCTGCTTTGTGTTGCAATTGTAATTGGTACCCGCCAAGATTGGGCATGTGCAGTAATGCCTGTGCGGCCCAAAAAGGATCGTTCTCCAGCAATACAGGTACCAGTTTATCGAGCCCTACTTCCGCCGCTGCCGTATTGAGAATGGCCGCATAGCAACTGTTGGGGTCTTTTACCAGCGCCAGTGTTTTAGGCGCATTGTACTGGGAAGCAAGCTTTAAACCCAGTTTGCGTTGTGCATCAAAATTCATAATTAAGGCTTTAATAGTTCCTACTCGTAAGGCTTTTCAGATACCGCCCCGTTTTTTAAAGTGGTTGCTGAACTCCACCTGTCCTACTCTGATCAAGGCTTTTCGGATGCCGCCTCTGTCACCGGTATTTTCTGATGACGGATCAAAATAACATTACAGCATACCCGTTTTTCAGCGCAGCAAAGCCTGTTTTTTAAAACAGGTAAAAAAGCCTGCTTATAAAGCAGCCCGGAAAGAAGAGGTAAAAAAGGGATAGCGGCAGCAACTGCTGCCCAAAAGAATTATACAGGTGGTTAATCCACTCAATACACCACTTCAAAGAAGCGGTGCTTCACTGCAAACAATACCAGGCCGGCCGTATTGCGGCAGCCCGTCTTGGCAAGCAGGTTATTACGATGACCATCAACCGTGCGGCTGCTGATAAAGAGTCTCTCCGCTATCTCAGTATTGGTGTACTCCATACAGATATAACGCAGCACTTCTATTTCCCTGGGAGAAATTTCTATAGGAATGGACATGGAGTTGGTAACAGGTCCCTTGCCCGCCATCGGTGACTGAATGGCTTTTAAAACGGCCGGGGTAATATAAAAGCCATTCCTGGATACATTGCGGATGGCATTGAGCAATTCATCCTTGTCGCAATTCTTGAATAAATAACCGCAGGCGCCTGCCTGTATCATTCTCGCCATCAGCCGCTCGCCGGTATGTACCGACAATACTATTGTTTTAATGGAGGGAAAATGTTTGTGCAGTTCATCATTCAGTTGCATACCATCCATGCCGGGCATTTCCATATCAATAATGGCCACCCCCGGCAATTCCTTTAATTGAGATAATTGTGCCAGGCACGATTCTCCATCATCGGCCTCCATCACTAATGAAAGATCACTTTCATCTTTTATCAGCGAAGCGATGCCTTTACGAAAAAGTACCTGGTCATCCACCAGTGCTATATTGATCTTCTCCATT
>JAEUVL010000743.1 GCA_016786965.1 Chitinophagaceae bacterium | reverse complement strand
TTGGTTTTGTTATTTACATCAGTCACGGATGATTGGGCAAACACACTGCTGTGGATCATTATTGCCATACACAAAATGAAGCGGAGGAGGGGCATGATTTACTCATTTCGTTAAAGCTATAGCGCTATACTGCCAGCCAGTGACAGGACATATACAAGGTAGAATAATCCGGAGAAATTAATGTCTGATTATATAAAGGTCTATGCTTAATTTTATCCCAAATAATAAGCATGCAGCTTCTCCTTTCTTCACAACAACTTTCTGAAACGGTGCTTGACCTGGCCGCTCAGCTCCATAAGTACCATGCTGACCTTACAGATGTGGTGTTTGTGGGCATTCAGCAGGGAGGGGTGGTGGTAGGCAATGATATCGTGACTGCTATGCGGGAGATGAATCCCGGTGTGCCGGTACAGTATGGACAGCTTGATATTACTTTTTACCGGGATGATATTCGCAAAGAGATACTGACGCCCGATACCATGAACCTGCCTTTTGCCATTGAAAATAAGACCGTGGTACTGATAGATGATGTATTATTTACCGGCCGTACCATTAAGGCCGCCCTGGATGTACTGCTGGACTATGGCCGCCCGGCCAAAGTAGAGCTTTGTGTGCTGATAGACAGGAAAGAACACCGGCAGTTTCCCATTCAGGCGGACTATGTGGGCAAAACTGTGACCACAGAAAAGACGGATAAAGTAAAACTGGTGAATAAAGAGGTGGTATTGATAAGTCAATAATGAGTTTTTCTGTATTAATCTGTGAAATCTGCTTATCCTGTGGCTAAAACCTTTAATTTCGCCTTTTAATGCAACTATCCACTCGACATCTGCTGGGCATTAAGAACCTCACCAAAGAAGATATTTCCCTTATTTTATCGACAGCAGCTCAATTCAAAGAAGTTTTACAGCGACCGGTAAAAAAAGTTCCTTCTCTTCGGGATGTAACGATCGTGAATCTCTTTTATGAGAACTCCACCCGTACAAGATTCTCTTTTGAACTGGCTGAAAAACGCCTCAGTGCTGATACCATCAACTTTGCAGCTTCCTCTTCCTCAGCCGCAAAAGGAGAGACTCTGCTTGATACAGTGAATAATATCCTGTCCATGAAAGTGGATATGGTGGTAATGCGCCACAGTGCCAGCGGAGCGCCGCATTTCCTATCGCAACACATTCCGGCAGCCATCATTAATGCCGGCGATGGTATCAATGAGCATCCTACCCAGGGATTACTGGATGCTTATTCTATTAAAGAAAAGACCGGAACCCTGGAAGGCAGAAAAGTGGCCATCATAGGCGACATCATGCACAGCCGGGTGGCCCAAAGCAATATTTATTTATTGAAAAAAATGGGGGCGGAGGTAACCGTTTGCGGACCGCCCACCCTTATACCGAAGTACATTAGTGAAGCATTGGGAGTAAATGTGAGTTATAACCTGAAAGAGACACTGGAGTGGTGCGATGTGGCAAATGTGCTCCGCATCCAGTTGGAAAGGCAGAACCAGGTACTGTTTTCTTCCCTCCGGGAGTACAGCCTGGCGTACGGCATCAATCGTCAGTTGCTCGACAGTTTGCACAAAGAGATCGTTATCATGCACCCCGGCCCTATTAATCGCGGGGTGGAACTGGACAGTGATGTGGCAGACAGTAAGCAGTCGATCATTCTGCAGCAGGTGGAGAATGGGGTAGCCGTTCGTATGGCGGTGCTGTATCTTTTATCGGGCAGAAATGCCAACTAATACGATTCTGCTCTTTCGTTGCCGGTCGAACACAATCAAAATATTTTATACTACATCTTAAATCTGCTTCATGCGAATCTGCTTATTTCCCGGAACATTCGATCCTGTTACGCTTGGACATGTGGACATCATCAACCGGGCCCTGCCGCTTTTTGATAAGATAGTGGTGGGCATTGGCATCAACACGGCCAAGGCACCGATGTTTTCCCCGGAGCAACGGGTGGAATGGATCAAAGAGATATATAAGGATGAAGACAGGGTGGAGGGGGCCGTGTATGAAGGGCTGACCATCAACTATTGCAAAAAGATCGGTGCAAATTTTATTCTCCGCGGTATCCGCTATGTCAGCGATTTTGAATATGAGAAGACCATCGCAGATGCCAACCGCACACTGGACAAAACCATCGAGACGGTTTTTCTTACCGGTGAACCTAAGTACACATCTGTCGCCTCCACCATTGTGCGGGACATCATCAGGAATGGTGGTAATGCCAGTCCTTTCCTGCCGGAAGTGGTTTATTCTTCACTTAACAAATAGCACTTAATATGCCTTCAATCTGGTTTAATAAAGAACTTGCTTTGGAACATTTCAGTGAGTTGGGAAAAGGCACCATGGGTGAATTTATTGGTATCGAATGGGTGGAACTGGGAGATGATTTCCTGAAGGCCAAAATGCCGGTAAATGAAAGAACCAAACAGCCCTACGGGTTATTGCATGGTGGCGCATCCTGTGCACTGGCAGAAACGATCGGCAGCGTGGCTTCGGCGATGGTGGTTGATCATACAAAATTCGCCTGTGTGGGATTGGAGATAAATGCCAACCATGTGCGCAGTGCAAGGGAAGGTTTTGTAACAGGTATTGCCACACCACTGCATCTGGGTGCCAATACCCATGTGTGGGACATTAAGATCTATGATGAACTGCATAAACTGGTTTGTGTAAGCCGCCTTACTGTGGCGGTGATACCGAGGAAGGAATCATTTATCAAGACAAGTCTGTAATACATCCGTAACGGAAGGAAAACAATCCTGCATATAAGGGCCCAGTTTCTTTTTGGGCACCCATTCTATGGCATGGATCTGTTCTTCCAGTTGAGGCACCAGTGTTTGTTGTCCCTTTACCTGCATGGTGTACCAATGAGATTCTTTGAGGATGAATTTGGTGCCTTCGTGATAGGTATGATAGGTGATGAGGAGCGGGGCCAGCAGTTGGACACCGGTCAGGCCGGTCTCTTCTTCCACTTCTCTTAAAGCGCATTTCTCCAGCGTTTCTCCTTTATCTAATTTGCCTTTGGGCAAATCCCATTTGCCACGGCGGTGAATAAGCAGTACTTCTTTCTTTTCGTTCTCCACCAGTCCTCCGCCGGCAAGAACGAGAGTGAACTTTTTATAAAAAGCCTTTTTTAATTCTTCGAGATCAGGATGAAAAAAGACGCCGGCATGTACTTTTTCCTGTTGCATCTCATGGATCATGGTCTTAACGGTATGGGTATCCAGTTCATCAATAAAGACAGCATCATCATGGTGCAGGAATGGTTCGATCGTTTCGTCCACAGCATCACAAAGAAAGAGGGGTTTATTGCCGAAGTAGATCTTGATATACATGGAGCAGCTTTGAATGAAAAGTGGTGTAACTGGTGGGAAGTTACGATTATTTGTTTTGTTGGTCAGGGGCTGCAGGTGTGGTCAGTACCATGTGTACCAACCGCTTCTCTCCCAAAACTCACTGCTTTCTTTTACCTTCGCCGCATGACAGATGCTAAAGCTATTGCAGATAAATTATTGCAGGTAAATGCCGTGAAGCTGAGCCCTGCCGAACCCTTTACCTGGGCCAGTGGCTGGAAGAGCCCTATCTATTGTGATAACCGGAAGGTGCTTTCTTTTCCTTATACCAGGGATTATATAAAATCTGAAATGTGCAATGTGGTGTTTGAGCAGTTTCCCGAGGCGGAACTGCTGGCCGGAGTGGCCACCGCAGGTATAGCCTGGGGAGCGATGGCGGCAGACCAGCTGAAGTTACCGTATATCTATGTACGGCCCAAACCCAAAGAACACGGACTGGGCAACCAGATAGAAGGATACTATGAAGCCGGGCAGAAAGTAGTCGTGATAGAAGACCTGGTCTCCACCGGAAAAAGCAGCCTGCAGGTAGTGGATGTGCTGAAGGCGCAGGGGCTGGAAGTGATCGGCATGGTATCTATTTTTACGTATGGCTTCCCGGTTGCAACGGAAGCATTTGCAAAGGCATCATTGCCTTATCACTCACTTACCGATTATCCCACACTGATCAGTTCGGCGGTGCAGAAGGGCATTGTAACGGCCGGTCAGCAGGAGGTATTGTTAAAATGGCGGGACGACCCGGCAGGATGGAAAGGCTGAGTGAATGAATATTGTATATTTAGGATAGCTAATTGAACATTGTTTTTCCGTTCTCAAATACACCCAATATGAAGAAGTTACTTTTTGTTGTGATCGCTATTGCCGGATTATCCATGACCAGCCATGCACAGACCAAGGCTATGCTGTCGGCCACGATCAAAACCCCCAATGCCCTTTGTGAAGTATGCAAGACCCGCATAGAAGCCTACCTGAAGCGCTATGATGGCATTCTGGAAGTAAATGTGAACTTCAGGAAAGGAGAGACCAAAGTAAAATACCTAACAGACCGCACGGATATAGAACAAATAAAGACGGCAATCGCCAACTGCGGCTACGATGCGGATGATGTACCCGCTACAGAAGATATTTATAACCGCCTGCCGAAAACCTGTAAGAAATTTGAAGATGGCGGAGGCCACCCGAAGCCCAAAGTGCCACCTCCACCAGCGCCGCCTACGCCCCCTAGCAATAATCGTTAAAGAGGAAATGTCTTTATGCCCCTAAAGGGGAGAACAGAGCCACTTGGAATCCGGTAATCCCGGCCCCAGTAATAATCGTTAGAGAGGAAATGTCTTCATGCCCCTAAAGGGGAGAACAGAGCCACTTGGAATCCGGTAACTCCCAGCCCCCCAGCAATAATCGTTAGAGAGGAAATGTCTTTATACCCTTAAAAGGGAGGATGGATAGGAGTGAACCAGATGTTCATCGAACCTGAAGCGGGTGCATAGTCATGCTTGCACGGCTGAAGGTCCCGTGAAAGTCTCGTGAAGGTCTTGTGAGAGTCCCGTGAAGGTCAGGTGAATTTTTGATGAGATTTTGCCCCTCGGCAGGAATGAGCTACCAGGAGGATGGCTGGTACGTTTACTTTTCTTCGTGCCATTAATAGCTGATCACTTCAGCAGGTCTACAAAATTGTGTGAGCCTTCGTACCTGATAGGGTACTTGATAAAAATGCCGCTTTTCCCGATCCGGGCTTTGCCTTCCACTTTCAGCAGCGATTGTTTACCCATCATTGCTGCCAGTGAGTTCTTAAATAGCGGTCCCATTTCTCCCTGAAAATGTATTGGCAACTGGAAATCACTATTGCCGCGGATATGGATCAGTGTATCCATGGTAAAATGGCCGACATAGCGTCCGTCCATCCAGGCATCACCTTCGGCGGCTTTCAGCTGCAGGCCAGAACGGTTGGGATTGAAATAATGCAGGTCGACAGAGAAGGAGGAAGAGTTGAAGCCGAATTTATCCAGCCGGAGATTGCCGATACCCTTAAAATCTGGTTCTTTTATTTTGCCGCAGGAGAACAGCAGGACAGATAAAAGTAAAGGGGCGAGAAAAAGACGGGACAGCAACTTCATGATGTCTGCAAAATAGGACAAAGCAGAAAGATGGAAAGTTAAGAGGGTAGTAAAAATTTTCCCCATTTCCAGATCAAGGTGAAAGTAAGCGAAGGGTAGGAGTTGGGGCACTGTCAGGCTGGCTAAGGTCTTTATTTTTTGCGGGATAAAATTGAGATACAGGAACCATCTTATTGGCCATTACTTTCCATATTACCCTTTGGTATTAATAATCAGCGAATTAGATCATAGATATATGAAAACAGGTTTCAATTTGATTTCGCTAAAAATGTTGCAATGCACTGGGTAAAAGGGAAGTAGAGGCTATCCGGGTAATCACTTAAAGTAAAACTTCAGACAAACCTCATTTGTTCATAATTTTTGGAATTAACGGATTATTCATAACTTTATGACAGAAACAGGAAAGGCAGCAAAGTTGCTGCCTCGGTCTCAGAAACCGTTAACCTGTTGTCACGGCGGATATTTAAAAATGTGGTCAGTTTCTTTCGATTCTGACCACCTTCAAGAGAGCAGAGGACTCTAAGATTAGGGATCATTTTCGGTGGTCGCTGCCCTGAAAGACGCTACTCACCTTAGACCTAACCCGGTTCATGCTACTTGGTAATTTATTACAAGCCCCTTTATGGGGCTTTTTTGTTTTCCTTCCTCAAATATAAACAATCCCCTTTAATTGGTATTTTTGGTGCGACATAATATAATTAGCGTTAGCTGATTTCAGGGTTAGGAAAGACTGGCATTTTTACTAATTGTCCCTCGAATGATAGCTAAGGCTCACGAATAACGTGGGCTTTAGTCATTTGGGACAAGGGTACGCCAGTGCCTCCTAACCGTTTGGCTATTGTCCCACGTTAATTTTTTTGAGCCTACCGGCAGGGACAGCGGGGTAAAACAGACGTATGAGATTGTTAAACAAAAGCT
>JAEUVL010000265.1 GCA_016786965.1 Chitinophagaceae bacterium | reverse complement strand
AGGTGTGCAACTTGCTTTTGCGAAGCATATCCCCATGGCAAATGATGGCAAGTTTTCTATTGGTATTGAAGCAAGAGGACAGCAATATTCATTAGACAGGGCAAAGCTGACTGCTACCCTGGGTGCAGATCCGGCTATTGGAACCAGCGAAAACCGGTTTGTATTCGATGCGGGATTTGGTATTTCTTATACAGGTAAAAAGTTACAACTTGGTGCTTCAGTTTCAAACCTGGTGCAATCCAAACTGGATTTTTATACCGGCAACCTGAGTCCCAATGAATCAGCCCGGCTATACCGCCACTATTTCTTTCATGGTTCTTATAAATGGGACGTGGACGAGTCCACCACCATCACACCTAATTTTCTGGTCATTTATCTACCCAATGCACCAACAGAATTTCAGGGTGGCGTAAGAGTGGAACATAAAGAATTATTCTTCTGGGGACTTTCCCTTCGGGCCAAGCAGAGCTTTATGCTGTCGGCTGGCCTGCATATCAATAAGAAATTTACTGTCGGCTATGCATTCGATATTTATCAAACGCCGCTGAGTGTATTTGATAAGGGCGCAAATGCGCATGAGATGCTGCTGCGCTACAATCTTTCGAAGTAAAGTTGGTTTAAAAGCACAATGGTTAATGGTTAAATGACGGCGGCCCTCTTCCGGGGGCTGCTTTTTTTATGGCATACGCTAAGAAAATAAAAGTAATTTTATCGTATTAAAATAAGTATGTCAAACCTCTCTATCACTCTTATACAGACGAACCTCAACTGGGAAAATAAAGCCGCTAACCTGCAGATGCTGGAAGAAAAGATCAGCAGTATAAAAAAAGGAACAGAAGTTGTGGTGCTGCCTGAAATGTTCACCACCGGCTTTAGTATGAAACCAAGGCAACTGGCAGAAACCATGGATGGTGAAACGGTGCAGTGGATGAAAAGAATAGCTGCCGAAAAGAGGATCGTTCTTACCGGTAGTGTTATTATTGAGGACCAGCAGATGGTACTGGGTGAGGCAGAGTCTATCGCACCCCCATACTATAACCGACTTATCTGGATGTTGCCGAACGGTCAGTATGGAGTTTATGATAAAAGGCACCGCTTTGCCTATGCCGGGGAAGATGAGCATTTTTCTGCGGGCTCCAAGCGATTAATAGCATCTGTAAAGGGATGGAAGATAAATCTGCTCGTTTGCTACGACCTGCGTTTCCCGGTATGGGCAAGACAGTCTCCCTTCCTGGAAGAAGCGGAGTATGATATACTGATATATGTGGCTAACTGGCCGGAAAGAAGAAGCCATGCGTGGAAAACTTTGCTACAGGCAAGGGCTATCGAAAACCAATGCTATGTAGTAGGGGTGAACAGGGTGGGAACAGATGGTAATGATATTTACTATAGCGGTGAGAGCATGGTGATAGATCCATTGGGGGAAGTGTTGTACACAAAGAAAGATGCAGAGGACATTTTTACAATAACCCTGGATAGAACGCATTTGCAGGCGGTGCGGGAGAAGCTTCCTTTTTTGAAAGATGCTGATGGGTTTCAGATGATAGACCCGTAGATAAAAGTGAGAGATAACAGATAATAGTTGTTTACAGTACCAGCTTTTTCAACTTAGATAACGAAAGTGCAAAGCGGAGAAACTAATTATTCTCTGCACCATTATTCATTTTTACCTTTTCACTTTTATCCTCTTTTATTAGCTCCATCACTTTTTCCACTTTAAAATCAGCATTCCGGCGGATGGCTTCTACGGTGGGCAACGAAAGCACTTCCGGCTGCAATCCTTTGCCATTTTTTGGAATACTTTTATCAATTACCAGCCGGAACAATGGTAAACGGAAACGAACTCCTGTTTCAGGGAGTGTTACGTCCGGGATCAACCAGGCTGAATTGCCGTAGGCCCCACCGCCTGTCTCTTCACCTACCACCGTTACATTATTCTGTTTGATAAGTGCTGAAGCAAATAAGGTGGTGGCCGAAAATGAATTGCCGCCGGTAACTATATACACTTTACCATCAAAATGGTTTGCTTTTTTAGGCTTGAAATAATGCCTTTCGAAATAGCGGAAGTGATATTTACCATCTTTTTTCCTGCGGGTAAAAAAGCTCATGAATAACTTATTCCAAAAATGGTTCTGGATATAGCGCTGGTAAGGGCTTCTTTTTTTGATAGCATATAATGAATCACTGATCTTAAATGGCTGCCTCGCAAGATAACGGCTGATGATAGTGGAATTGGAAACACTACCACCCCCATTGCTACGTACATCAATGATAAGATGGGTGATCTTATTTTCTCTTAATGCTTTGAAAGAATTTTTGAAGAACTTTTTTAGCCCATATCCTCTGCCAAAGGAACCAAGGTCCATCATGGCTGAATGGTTAACTGTATCTATCCTTAACAGGCGTATTGAGTTCAACTGTTGTTGTCGTCGCTGCTCTTTGGAAGGAGGTGGTTGGGCCGGGCGAAATGTTCTGGTGCCGCGGGTAGTGGGAGTATCAGTTGCGGGGTTATATACCGGAATGGTTATCGTTTTTACGTTGCCGGTACTGTCTTTGTATTCTACTCTGTATTTTTCAGACAGGCCGAAGAGCAGTGTGTAAAGGGAGCCAAAATAGCCCCGGTTGCTGAGGGACTGGTATTTATGTGTTTGGTTATACCCGTCTGTAGAAATATAATCAAACAGGGTGTCGATCAATGCTTCTTTTGATCTGCCATTTATACTGGTAATAATGGTGCCTCTTTTCAAAATACTGTCACGGCGGTTCAGGTTGGCTGTAACCACCATTGCCTCATCCCATACTTTCATGCTTAGCGGAAATATCTTTCCCAGCTTTACTGTGTCGCTGTACTTGCTCCAGGCTTTGGAGGAGCGTACAGATGTGTGGCCACAATTTATTTTGGAGGTAACATACGTTAGCAGCTTGCGAAACTGAGGCTCTGTGAGTGAATCATTTAATTGCTCCCGCCCCTTACTGAAATAAAACTCCATACTATCCCTGGATGTGTACCAGTATAAGCCAGGATGATGTTCTTTCAGTAGTGTTTCATACACCATGTAGTCCTTCTGCAATTGTTCAGGCGAATACTTTTTCCCGGGAGAGAACGAAGACTTACTGACGCTACAACCTGAGAGAGAAGTAAGCAGAAGTATGTATAAAACGGCTTTCATTATTGTACAAATAAGTATGAGAAGATAACGGATAGATGAATGATGATAGTTCAGTATGCTATAAAAGGGTTTATAAGATCTAACAATTGCTTAAAAAGGTGATAAACTATCATCTGTTCAGTATCCAGTATCATCTATTTCAGGTGATTCCATCCCTGGGCTGTAATAGCATGTTTGCCGCCTCCCTTGGTGATGATATGGGCCCCGGCTTCCGGCTCGGTCATATATCCCACCACACTAATTTCTTCATTTAAAACCAATTTATCGTAATCAGATTGAGAAACGGTAAATAATAGTTCATAGTCTTCGCCGCCACTTAAGGCACAGGCGGTAGGATCGATCTCAAATTTATAGGCGGCCTGTTTCATTTCTTCCGCGACCGGTATCTTATCCTCGTATAATACACAGCCCAGGTTACTTTGTTTGCAGATGTGAAGTATCTCTGAGCTAAGCCCGTCGCTTACGTCCATCATCGCGGTAGGGGTGATCTCTTCCTTGGCCAGGAACTCCACTATATCTTTGCGGGCTTCAGGCTTCAGCAGTTTGCCTACCACAAATGCCTCACCTTCCAGATCGGGCTGTACCCCGGGGCTTTCCAGAAAGATCTTTTTTTCTCTCTCTAAAAACAATAAGCCTACATAGGCCGAACCAAGATAACCGCTTACACAAAGCAGATCACCTTTTTGTGCGGTACTTCTTTTTACAAATTTATCCGGCGCCACTTCGCCAAGTGCTGTTATGGAAATAATGAACCCTTTTTTAGAAGATGCCGTATCGCCACCCACCAGGTCCACACCATATTTTTCACAAGCGGCATAAACCCCTTCATAAAATTCAGTCAAAGCCTCCAGGCTAAAGCGGTTACTAATGCCCAGGCTGATGGTGATCTGGGTAGGGATGGCATTCATGGCATAGATGTCACTGAGGTTCACTATCACACTTTTATAGCCGAGATGCCTTAGCGGTGTGTAAATGAGATCAAAATGCACGCCTTCTATTAACAGGTCTGTGGTTACCACAGTTTGTTTACCAAAATGATCGATCACTGCTGCGTCGTCACCTACTCCTAATACAGAAGAGGCGTTCTGTAACTCAATATTCCGGGTTAAATGGTCGATAAGACCAAATTCTCCAAGGGTGCTTATTTCTGTTCGTTGCTCACTACTCATGAATTTTTAATTTAGGTTTTTGATTGCTTTACAGATGAATACAGAAGTTTTATTGAAAATAAAATGGTCTCTCCAGTTTCCTATTCTAATGCCCCGCCATTAATCACTCTCAACATCTCCTCATGTATCTTTCCGTTGGTTGCGAGCAACCGATGCTGGTATACAGAAAATTTATTACCATCAAAGTCAGTTACTTTTCCACCAGCTTCTTCTACGATCAGGAAACCTGCAGCACTATCCCAAGGCTCTAATTTATGTTCATAAAAGCCATCAAAACGTCCGGCGGCTACCCAGCACAGATCAATAGCGGCAGAACCCAGTCGCCGAACAGGAACTCCTTTACGGATAAACCTGTCAAAAATCTCCAAAGGTCCATTTGGCATATTAATATAAGTATAGGGAAAGCCGGTGACGAGGCAGGCTTTCAGGGTTTCCGTTTGCTGGCTTACATGAATGGCTTTATCGTTCAGGGTGGCACCCTTTCCTTTTTCAGCAAAATAAAACTCATTCAGATGCGGATTATACACTGCTGCCATGATGATCTCGTTATCTTTTTCAATACCGATGGATACACAATTCAATGGGATGCCGTGGGCAAAATTTACTGTACCGTCTATCGGGTCGATGATCCATTTGTAAGTTGAGTCCTGAATGATCTCTCCCGTTTCTTCTGCCAGTACCTGGTGGTCGGGGAATTGCTTTTTGATCACATCGAGGATGGCTTTTTCCGAAGCATGATCAGCCTCTGTCACCAAATTATTGACACCTTCTTTATTACTTACTTTAAAGTCGTTATTGAAAAAACGGAGAATTTCTGCTGCGCCGGCCTTTGCCGCCTCTGCCAGGGTTTCTTTAAGCATGTGTAAAGATAAAACCAGATTTTAGATTGCAGAGTTTACCTGCCCGCCCTTTTAAAATATATATTTGTTGTGGTCAGGCGGGGATTTTAGATTTGAAGCTGTTTTGCTAATGCAACTATCTGTCATCATAGTCAATTATAACGTCAAGCATTTTCTGGAACAATGCCTTTGTTCCGTGCAAAAAGCTATTGCGGGTATGGCAGGGGAGGTGATCGTAGTGGATAATAACTCTACGGATAAAAGCATGGAATATCTTGTACCCAGGTTTCCGGCCGTTCGGTTTATTGCCAACAACGAAAACGGGGGTTTTGCCAAGGCGTGTAACCAGGGGCTGAATCTCTCTACCGGGAAATATATCCTGTTTTTGAATCCTGACACCATTGTACCAGAGGATTGTTTTGAGCAATGTATCCGTTTTTTTGAGCAGAAGCCAGATGCGGGTGCAGTGGGTATAAAAATGATTGATGGCAGTGGTCGTTTTCTGAAGGAATCCAAACGGGCCTTTCCTTCACCCATGACATCGCTCTTTAAATTGTTTGGATTGTCTAAACTGTTTCCGCATTCAAAAACCTTTTCCCGTTATCACCTGGGTCATTTGAATGAAAATGAGAATAACGAAATAGATGTACTGGCCGGCGCTTTTATGATGATCAAAAAAGAAGTGCTGGATAAGGTAGGCAGCTTTGATGAGACATTTTTTATGTATGGTGAAGATGTGGACCTGAGTTACCGTATACAAAATGCCGGATACAAGAATTATTATTTTGCAGGAAGCAGTATCATCCACTTCAAGGGTGAAAGCACCCGAAAAGGCTCGATGAACTATGTACGGATGTTTTATAATGCTATGAGCATTTTTGTACGCAAACATTATGGAGGCAGCCGGGCCGGGGTTTTCAATTTTCTGATCCACCTTGCTATCTGGTTCAGGGCGGGGCTAACAACGATCGGAAGTTTTATAAGGCGTATCGGTGTCCCGCTGATTGATGCCGGGCTCATTTTTTTATCGTTTTGGGTGGTAAAAAATATCTGGAGTCATTATATACGGAGTGATATTCAATATGAAAGCCGACTGTTGTGGATCGCTTTTCCCGCCTATACGATCTTTTATCTTATTACAGCCTACTATGCAGGATTGTACGACAGATGGTATAAACGGTCGGAGCTGGTGCGTTCATCTGTTATTGCTACCATCGTTTTGCTGGCTGCGTATGCATTATTGCCGGAGCAATACCGCTTTTCCCGAGCTATCATATTATTCGGGGCGCTGTTGGCATTTGTACTTATCAGTGTACTGCGCTGGATATTGATACAAACAGCAGTACTTAACAGCAACAATGATAAAAGCGACCACCTGACAACGATCATTGCAGGTACTCCAGATGAGTATGAGCAAACTCTTCAATTGATGAAAGATGCCGGTCTGGATAAGCGGGTGCTGGGAAGGCTGGCCATCGATACTTCTGATACAACGGCTATTGACTACTGGAAAAATTTGCCCAAACTGGTTTCATTCATTCCTTTTAAAGAGGTAGTTTTTTGTGCCGGAAAACTATCCTATGCTGATATTCTGTGCGAAATAAATCAATTACCACAGGGTATCCTGGCAAGGATACATGCCATTGGAAGCGGCAGCATTGTGGGAAGTGATTCAAAAGATACTTCCGGTGAAGCGGTGTCAAAAGAAAACGGCTATAAGCTGGCCGATCCTTACAACAGGCGTTTAAAAAGATTGGTTGATGTAAGCGTTTCTGTTTTGGGGTTACTAACGTTTCCGGTACAATTATTCATTGTAAAGAAACCGGTTTTCTTTTTTCGCCATTGTGTACAGGTGCTGGTAGCCCAAAAGACATGGATCGGATATGCCATAGAAGAAAAGAACCTTCCCCAACTTCGCAGTGCTGTTATTGCCTGTAATGGGGTGCCGGTTTCTGCAGCACCGCAATTGCCAAAAGAGAGCCTGCAAATGGTGGATTACTGGTATGCCCGCGACTATGAGCCTTCAGCTGATCTGAAACTCTTGTGGAAGACCTACAGAAAATTGGGTGGGTAAGATAAATACAATCCGTTCCGTTATATATTCGCAATAATTGCAGAGTAACATTGTGTAACTTTAATACACTTTTTAAGCATACATGGCCACCATCATAGACATAAAATTACCACGGGCAATTGCTGCCGCCCTTCGAATTCCACCCAACGATCCGCGGAGACAACAGCTCAGGGTATTAAAAAAGCTGCTTAAGAAAGCAAGGTTTACTGAATTTGGTCAAAAATATCGTTTTGATGAGGCATTATTAAGTAAGCACCCTGCCAAAAAATTCCAGGAGCTGGTGCCGGTACATGATTATAATAAGATTTACGAGGAGTGGTGGAAAAAAACGCTGGATGGAGTACCTGATGTAACCTGGCCCGGTAAGATCAAATACTATGCACTTAGTTCCGGTACATCAGAAGCGGCTAGTAAATATATTCCTGTAACGAAGGAACTGTTGAGGAGCAATACGGTTAATTATTTGCGCCAGCTGCTCAGTCTTATTAAATATGAGGACGCCAATAAAAGAGCGATGACAAAAGGCTTCCTGATGATCGGTGGCGCCACAGACCTGAAAAAAGGAAAAGCAGGCTGGTATGCCGGCGACCTTAGCGGAATCCTGGCAAAGAAGCGGCCTTTCTGGTTTCAAAGTTTTTATAAACCCGGCGGACGTATTGCTGCCCTCAGCGACTGGAATCAAAAACTAAATGAGATAGTAGAACACGCCAAAGAGTGGGATATAGGGTACATCGTTGGGGTGCCTGCCTGGTGCCAGATGTGTATGGAAATGGTAATTGAACATTATGGAGCAAAGAACATTCATGAGGTATGGCCCAACTTCAGCTTCTTTGTGCATGGCGGAGTGGCATTTGAGCCGTATAAGAAAGGATTTGAAAAATTATTGGGTAAACCCATTGTTTATATTGAGAATTATCTGTCCAGCGAAGGGTTTATAGGATATAAAACAAGAGAACATGCGAAAGGCATGCAGCTCATTATCAATAACAATATCTTCTTTGAGTTTGTACCCTTTGATGATAAGAATTTTGATCATGATGGAAAGATCGTTGAGCATCCGGAAGCGAAAATGATACATGAGGTGGAAGAAGGAAAAGAGTATGCTTTGCTGATGAGTACCAATGCAGGCTCCTGGCGTTATCTTATTGGCGATACCATCAAATTTGTAGACCTGGCAAAATGTGAAGTAGTGATAACGGGTCGTACCAAACATTTCTTAAGCCTTACCGGTGAGCACCTTAGCGTGGATAATATGAACAAGACGCTTGAAATGGTAAGCGATGAATTTAATATCAGTATCCCCGAGTTTACCGTAGTTGGGTTTCCTTACCAGAACTTCTTCGCCCATCGCTGGTATATTGCTACTAATGATAAAGTAGATGCAGAAAAGATACGGAAACGTATTGATGAAAACCTGCGGGTGCTGAATGATGACTATGCTACGGAAAGAGACAGTGCATTAAAGGAAGTATTTCTGGAAGTATTGCCGGAAGAAAAATTCATGAAGTTCATGGAGCTGAAAGGAAAACTCGGCAGCCAGCATAAATTTCCAAGAGTAATGAAAGGCAAGATGCTGGAGGAATGGGAACGTTTCCTTAGTACAGGAAATTTGTAGTCGGAATCTCAGCAGACCGAGGCTTGTTATTTATTTACTATTTAGCATTTCAATATGCGGTTTACGCAAGCATACAGAGATAAAGAGAACTAGTATTATCGGCATCTTCTTATCTCTGACTTCATACCTCTTACATCGTATATCTAAATGTCTGAAGCATTATTAAAAGGAATCACACTTGGCTTATTACTAAGCATCTCCGTGGGGCCGGCACTATTTTCTGTCATTAAACAAAGCCTCAATAACGGACCAAGAGGAGGAATGGCCTTTGCGGCCGGCATCTTTATGAGTGATGTGACTCTGGTATTGGTGGCAAATGTATTTACGGAGCTATTCCGCAGCCTTCGGGTTTATGAAAAGCAAATTGGTATCGCCGGAAGCATATTCCTTGTTTCTATGGGCATTTTCTTTCTTTTTTTTAAAAAAGTAAAAGTGAACGAAGCCGGAAAGCAAGTGTTCAAACACCGCAAAAGAGACCTTGCCAAAATATCTTTATCTGGCTTTTTTATGAATCTGCTAAACCCGGCTGTTATTATTTTGTGGATCACCATCTCTTCATCGCTGATCCTTTTCTCTTCTCAGTACAAATTAGTGGTATATTCTACCTGTTTGCTCATTGCCCTGCTGGCCGATGTGGCAAAAGTGCTGATGGCAGGAAAGATCCGTAACCGCCTGACACCGCACAATATTCATATCATAAACCGGGTAAACGGAATTATATTGATTGGCTTTGGCGCTGTACTTCTTTGGGGATTGATTTTTTATGCAGACAAACTGAAATAATTATTTTGCAGCGTCATGGCTAAAAAAACAACAGGCAAACCATCTTCACCAGTCCGTCTTTGGTTAAAAAGAATTGTTTTGATCAGCCTGATCATACAAGTCCTGTTTGTGATTTACTTTTTCTTTAAAGTAACGGCCCATATGCCTGATGGGAAAACGACCCGGATAAAACTGGTGGTGGCGCTTCTTATCATTACAGCATTGATTATCGGGTATATAGTTCGCTGGAGGAAAAATAAACTTATCAGCAACATAGTCACAAAGGCGTTCCGCTTCCTGATCTACGCCCATGCTGTTACGCTGGCATATATTTTTTTATTAAAATGGATCAACCCGCCGGTTACCCTTACACAACTAAGCAGCTGGGTATCCGGACATGGATTGAAAAGAGACTATGTAGGTTTCAACAGTATATCTTACAATGCAAAATTGGCGGTAATATCGGGTGAAGACCAGTTGTTTCCAGACCATAACGGGTTTGACTGGAATGCCATCAAGAAAAGCCTGAATCCCTCCAAAAAGAAAAGAAGCAAAACGAAGAAGATACCACCGGGGGCAGGGGCCAGCACCATCAGTCAGCAGGTGGCCAAGAATGTTTTCCTGTGGCAGGGGAAAAGTTATTTCCGTAAAGGACTGGAAGGCTATTTCACTTTTATGATAGAGAATATCTGGGGTAAGCAACGTATACTGGATGTATATCTTAATTGTATTGAAATGGGCGATGGTATTTTTGGAATAGAAGCGGCAGCTCAGTCTTATTTTGATAAGCCGGCATCTGCATTAAGCCGGCAAGAAGCAGCACAGATAGCAGCTTGCTTTCCCAGCCCCAAAAGATACACGGTAAAACCGCTCTCTTCTTTTGTAGCATCCAAATCAGGATGGATCATAACGCAGATGAATAATATTGAATCGGATGAAGATATACAGGATATAATAGGGACGCAGGTGCTAAAAAAATAGTGAGAACTATACCAGTATCTTGTTAACAGCCCTGATCGCTTTTGCCAATCTTTCCTCATACCCGCCGCTGATATCTACCCAGGGCACGGGCTGATTTATCATAATGTCTTTATAGATGGAATAGAGTTTTTTGCGGGTGTGCAGGTCGGGATATTCCCGCAGTTCATCAGCTACCCAGGGCAGATCAATATTACACAGAAGGTACAGATCGTATTGCCTGGTCAGTATTTCATCCAGAATAAAGCGATGGCATTTATTGAATACAAATTCACACCATACCTTCATTACATACATATCAGTATCAATAAAAAGAGGCAGGTGGCCGCCTGCTTCCAGCATGGGAAGGGAGTTAGTTTCCAGTTGCGCAGCATACTCATCTTCCAGGGCCAACTGACCTTTAGCAATTGTGAGCAGGTCATCAAATTCGTAGCTGGTACCATTGCTCAATAAGTACTCACGGGCAAACTCCGGACACCAGGTGGTTTCGTAATGTTGCGCCAGTTGCTCACACAAAGTGCTTTTGCCGGTGCTCTCGGGGCCGATGATGACTATCTTTTTAAGCATTTTGCTTTTTGGTTTTTTTGATCCATTCAACCAATCCCAGTATTGCCAAGATAAGAAAAACAACATATTGTACACTGGTAAATACAGCCCCTTTATAAAAATATAAAGGAACAGAGACTATATTGGTAATGATCCACCATATCCAGTTTTCTACTTTTTTGCGGGTCATTTGCCACATACCTGTATAGGCGGCAGCCGAGGCAAAGGAATCTGCAAGCGGCACCGAACTATTGGTGTATTGTTTTAAAATGAAGAATAACAAAGCCCACGATAGTGCAAAAAATGAGAGGCTTATGATCCAATCTTTCTTAGAATTGTATGAAATGGCCAGAACCGCACCTTCTTTTTTTCTTGTCCATACATACCAACCATAAATACTCATGATGGTATAATAGAAATTCAGGCTTCCTTCAGCGTACAGGCTCCACCAGCTAAAACAGAACCAGGTATAGAGAACTGTATTGATAATACCTGTGGGATAAACGAGTACATTTTCTTTTCTGGAGAAAAGAACACTAATGATACCGAAGAATACGGCAACAAATTCCTGCCAGGAAGTATTCTTCATGCCAGATATAAATTGCTGAGTGAGATCGTGCAAGGAAAATGTATTTTATCAAATGTAAATCAGTTGGGCCGGTCGTTGCGATACTTTTTCCAGCTTCGTAAATACTTTATTCCTTTCGAGGTCTGAAACCGGGTGGGTACCTGCTGCCATTGCCCGCCGCCTGATCTCCAAACAAGAAAGTGAAGGTGCGGAACAAAAGCATAACCAGTTTTTCCGCTATAAGCAATCAATTGTCCTTTTTGTACCGAATCACCTACATTGACGACGGCACCATTATATTGTATATGCCAGTACCCTGCCCTGGAGCCATCCGGGTGTTGGATGATAATATTATTGCCATGCGAACGGTATTTTTTATTCAGCCCGCCAAGTGTACCATCCTCTTTTACCCGGACTACTACTCCTTCCCGGGCAGCCGTTATACGGGTACCTCTTTTCATGTTGAAATCGAGTGCTGCCCTTTCTTTATGTGTAAATCGGCTGAAATAGCCCTGTATCACCCGGAAGCTTTTGCCTTCATCAAAAGGAAGAGCATACACGTAGCTGGTATCATCTTTAATGACGCCTTTCTGCAATTGCTTTACCTGCCTGCGCAATGGATTTTTGCTGACGGCACAGGATGAAAAGATAAACAGGACAAACAGGATAAAAAGATAACCACTATTTTTTACGCTCATTTTTCTTTTCTTCTTTTATCATGGCTAAATAATCAATTCCTTCTTTTTTCATCAGCTCAAGCCCCAGGTTGCGTATAGACTCAATAAGGACAACTACCTGTTTCCCTTTGGAAGTAAGAGAGTATTCTGTGTGTGGCGGAACTTTTGCAAAGGTCTTTTTGTCAACCAGTCCATCTGCTTCCAGCTCCCGCAGTGTTTTGGTCAGCATTTTCTGACTAATGTGTGGAATATCTTTTTCCAACTCGGAATAGCGAAAGGTCTTTATTCTTAACCGCCATAGCACAGGTGCCTTCCAGGTTCCACCAATCTGTTGCAATATATAATCTACAGGGTTATAAAATCGGTTGTTCTTAATAATTACATCGGGCATACTTAAAATTACAAATAACGAACCAAAAAGTTCGTTGCAGCCTTTTCTGTGCTGTACATGGGAAAGGATAATAACCTATTGATTTTTGCACAACAAAAATCAATTATGAAAAAAGTAGCTATCTCTTTTCTTTTTTGCCTGGCAACAATTGGGCTTCAGGCACAACACAATGCTGGTAACAATGGAAAAATATTAATGATTGCTTCCAACCCTTCTGTCAGCAAGCAAACTGGTTGGCCTATTGGTGCCTGGTATGCTGAAGTAACACATCCCTACTGGGTTTTTTCGGAAGCAGGCTATACCATTGATATTGCCAGCCCCGATGGAGGCGAAATAAAATTCGATGGTTTCAGCGACCCGGAAGATGACAGCAAGTATGCAGCGTTTGACTATGTTTCCTTAGGATTCAAAAAAGATGAAACTAAAATGGCATTAGTGAAAAATACATTAAAGCTCTCCACCGTGAATCCCAATGATTACAAAGCTATTTTTATTTGTGGCGGACAAGGGCCTATGTACACTTTTATCGACAATACAGCATTGCATAAATTCTTCGTGGACTTTTACCTGACGGGCAAACCAACAGCAGCTATTTGCCATGGTACCTGCATTTTACTTAAAACAAAACTGCCCAATGGTAAGTTTTTAGTGGAAGGAAAAAAATGGACCGGCTTTGCCAGCAGTGAAGAACAGTACGCCGATAATTATGTAGGCATGAAGATTCAGCCCTTCCGGATAGAAGACGAGGCACGCAAAATGCCCAACAGCAAATTTGTAACGGGTGCACCTTTTTCTGCATTTGCTGTACGGGATGGCAATTTGATCACAGGTCAGCAGCAAAACAGTGGGGCCGCCGCCGCAGAACTGGTAGTCAAAGCATTGGAGGAGGACAGGAAACGTTATCCCACTTATGTGTTGGTGCATGGCGCATTTGCAGATGAAAGTGCCTGGGGTTTTGTGCGTAATGACCTCGCAAAGAAAGCCAATGTAGTGGTGGTGAACCTTCCTGCACATGGAATCGATCTTACAGCAGCCAACAAAGTATCATTGAAAGAGTATGTAAAAACTGTTACGGATGCGGTGAATGCACAACCTGGTAAAGTAATATTAGTAGGACATAGTATGGCGGGTATTGTTATTTCACAAGTGGCAGAAAACATTCCCGCCAAAATAGACAAACTGGTTTATGTAAGTGCTTATGTTCCCGCCAATGGACAAAACATGCTGGACCTTTCATATAAAGACGCTCAAAGCAAAGTGGGGCCGGCTTTTCAACTGAATGAAGATAAAACAGCGGCGACTATAAAAAAGGAAGTCATACCAGATGCAATATGTGGCGACTGCCCCGCTTATATGAAAGAGGCGCTGGTAAAATATCATAAAGAAGAACCAACAAAGCCGATGATGGAAAAACTGGTACTCACACCAGCCAGATTTGGCAAAGTGAAGAAGTATTATATACACACTACTAACGATCTGGCTGTGGGTTATGAATTGCAAAAGCAAATGGTTAAAAATAATGGCACTTTCAGGCAAACCTTTACCATGAGCACCTCGCACCTGCCATTTGTAGTGCAGCCAGGAGAGTTTTTAAACATCCTGACGACTATAAAGTAAAATGATCAGACAATACATTTTTTTCCTATCCCTTTCATTGAGTTGGGCAACCAGTATAGCCCAACTCAATGAGAGCGATACTGTGCAGTTTCAACTGAGGGCCACACTGACAGGGAACTACCAGCAAGGTAATGTGAACATACTAACTGTAAGAAGCAGGCTGGACCTCACGTATGCACCTGTAAGAAATATTGTGTTTAAATCACAGAACAGCAGCTTGTATCAATCGTTTTCTTCCATCCGGGCAGATAATGATATTTTCAGCCGCAATTATTTTTATTATCAACCACAAAAGCGACTTTACCCGTTCGGTATTTTTTACCTGTCAGCTAATTACCGCCGAAAAATAAATGCCCGTTTGTTTGGTGGTGCCGGAGCAACTTTTCAGTTGCTGAATAAACCATCTCATATATTGAAAGTATCAGCCAGCGCTGTGTATGAAACCAGCCGGTTTAAAGGAACTGTCTATAATCTTAGCGAATACGACGGCAGCAATTTCATAAAGCTGTGGCGGGGTACCTTATATATGGCTGGGTGGAATTACCTGTTTGATAAAAAACTGCGCTTGTATTACGATGCGTATTGGCAGCCCGCCTTTAACAACTGCCGTAACTACAGGGCGCAGGCAGACTTGGGTATTGAGCTTCCTGTGTGGAAGGGTCTTGTTATCACAGCGCTTTATTCCTATACACATGAAAAGGTGGTGGTTGCACCTGTAAAGCAGGATGACAAAATTCTGACATTCGGGATAGGCTACACTATTAAATATAATCACCGCCCGAAATTGTA
>JAEUVL010000259.1 GCA_016786965.1 Chitinophagaceae bacterium | reverse complement strand
AAATGAGTAACTGCAATTGTCATACCTCTGCTAACCGTGATGGTTCGGGCCGTTTGTTACGATACCTGACAGCGCTGGACCCTGCCTATGCCAAAATTGATGGTCGAAGCATGGAGGAACTGCTGGTGTTTGTAAAAAAATATGCTGCGCAGATCAGGTTTTATGATATTCCCGGAAGTACCGGAGAAGACACACCGGAAGATATTACTCAATTAAGCTGGCGTGAATTCTTTCGCCGTGACCTGGCAGTGACGGCTGCCTCTATCATGCAAATGGACGTGACGGCATTTAAAACAGAATATGAGGAGAACAGGGCTGAACTGGAAATGGCGCCGACACCACATCATTTCGGAAATCTTTTTGATCCCATACTTGGTATGGCTGCTAAACTGGATGGCTGGCTGAGCCTTGCTATTCCGGGGCATCCGCTGCATGAAGACCTGCACCGTATCATTTTATCGGGTTTGAAGCCGGCGATGAAAAAGATCCTATCGTATGAAGAGGCTTTTCGGCTGGTGGATGCGAGGCATCCGCTGAAACTGAACTATACCCCTATACAAAATGATGATCTGTGGGGATTGAATGATGAAATAATACCTGATGCGACCATCTACACCGGCACTACCATTGAAGCAAAAATGCTCAGCGCTATGTTGTACGTGGACGATCTGTTCAATACTTTCTATGGCATATTAAGTGAGCTGGTGAATGATGCAGAAAAGTACATGGAATATGCGATGGAGAAATACCCGATGCACCATCCGCATATGGCGCTGTTCCTTACGTTCCTGCAATTATTCAGTATTGCCCAGGAACAAATGAATGGTATTACCGGGCGGATGCTTGATTTCTATTACCGTGATGTATTGCACCTGGAAGAGAAGCCTTCTATCCCGGACCGGGTGCATATAATTTTTGAACTGGCGAAAGATATTGCTCAATACGATATTGCTAAAGCAACTTCGCTTAACGGTGGAAAAGATAGTGCCGGAAAAGACCAGGTATATACCACCAATACTGACCTGGTGGTGAACCAGGCCAAAGTAAAAGAACTGAAGACGATATTTATTCAGAAGGGAGAGGTGGGAGATGCCGCCACCCGTACCAAGGTACCTTCGATAAATGCGGTGTATGCCCGACCCATTGCTAAATCGGCCGATGGGTTTGGTGAGAAGATCACTGATCCGGGTGGTAAATGGTACACATTCGGCCAGGGCACACCGGTTACAGAAAGTAAAGTGGACACTAAGAACCCCTGTACTTTTATTGACCAGGTGAAACAACTGGCCAACCGTAAAGACCAGGCGCAGGTGGGATTTGCTATTGCATCTCCGCAATTACTGTTGCAGGGAGGCAAGCGGATCATCCGGCTGCATATTGACAACCTTACGGACCTGGCAGGCAGCCTTACCGTGGATTCGGCGAACCCCGTTAGTCCTTTTCAACTTTACCTGACCGGTGAAAAAGGATGGCTGGATGCGGGTAAGCTGCTGACAAAGACCCAGTATGATGATCTGAAAGAAGGACTCGCCATTGGTCTCATCAATCCTTTTGTGCAACTGGATGAGGCGGCGCATTATATTGACCGGGAGGGCGGCTTTGTATTCATCTACCTTCCCATTGCGAGTGGTGCTGTGAGCAAATTTGATGCGGCTGTTCATACCGGTTATGCTATGGAAACAAACCAGCCGGTATTGCGCATTATGCTTCAGCAGGGTTTTACGGTAAGCGAGGACATCTACCAGAAAATCAAGTTCGGTATCATTGG
>JAEUVL010000257.1 GCA_016786965.1 Chitinophagaceae bacterium | reverse complement strand
TAACCTAATTGTTTCAGGTATATGACTGTTTCCATATTTTGGATTTCTTCATAATCAGCATACACACATTCCACCACCAATACTTCTGGTTTATATTTTGTCCAGTCATTTGAACGAAGTACATCCATATCCAGGCCCTCTACATCTATGGACATAAAGTCTATCTTTTGAAATGCTGGTAAATTGGCATTCAATATCTCTGCCAATGTTGTTGTTTTTATATTGATAACATCTTTAATGGTAATGGAAAATTCTTTGCAATGCTGTTCTGCTGTCAATTTATCCATCGTGTTGAAGACATTATTCTCAAACCTGTAAAAACTCAGGTTGCCGGGATGAAGACTGACACCGGCCTCAATATTTATATCATTTGGGCGTATTGTATCGAATAATTTCTTTGTTCCCGGGTTGGCATCTACATTGATGCCTTTCCATCCTTTGAGGTAGAACTTGTAGGTATTTGAATAGATGTATGGGTGGTTGGCCCCGATGTCGACATAAAACCCTTCATTCTTTTCGTTAAAGTACCGGTTGAGGATCATGTCTTCACCCACTTGTGCAAATGAAGAGTAAGGATAGTTTTGTTTGAGCAGTTGACGTTTCGTAATGGAACTCTTCAGTCCTTTCGGTAACAGGGCGTAAAATACTTCCTTCAGCTTCATGTGTATTGTTAAGTACAAAGAATTAATAACGGCCAGATATTATCTTTCCCCCTGATAATCTTCCGCTTTTGCAACATGCTGTTTCAGCACTTATCATTCAAGTAGTATACTAATCTATTTTGCTGACAAGATAAGCAAAAATGGCAAGTGCAGAATACTGGGTCAGCCTTATGCATTTTGTCGCCTGCTTCCTGATGCTATTTTACCCGGCAAGCACATTCGTGATGTTTATGGAGATATTCGATGGATGTCCTGCAAAGTGTTTCAAGTGTTGCAATATTTATGTCTTCCAGTTTTTTTATATAAATGCAGGCTTTGCTTATTTTGAATTTACCCAGATCGTTCAAAAGTTGTTTGTTGTCTTCTGTGGGGGAGAATACATAAAGCGAGAAGGCTGCTTTCCGGGGCGAAAAACCAATGAGAGGAGCGTCTCCTTCGTGGCCACTTGCATATTTGTAATGATACTTGCCAAATCCAATAATTGACGGGCCCCACATTGCTGGCGGGAAACCCGACCACTCACTCATTAACTCAATGAGCCGAAAACTATCTGCTTTCTTTTGTTCGTTGTCCACGAATGAATTGACGAAATCAATGACGTTAATTGCTGTTTCGGCGGTCTTGTTTTTAGCCATAACAGATTTTTTGGTGTTATTAGTTTCCGTACCAGCCCAACGTTTTCGGTTTTTCAAGCTGTGGATGGTCTGTCAGCAGTTTGGCTTTTCGATTTATTGTTGAATGACATTATTGTCCTGAAAATCACCCGTTGTCGTGGGATGTGATGGGCGTAAAATTTATTTTCTTACTCAACCAACTTTCTTTTACGGGAATGATCCAGTTTGTTTCGAGTTCTTCTTTTGTCTGCACAAGGTTATTGAAGTACAGGGTATCGGGGGTGATGAATCCGTTTGCTGCGGCATACTGTAATTGGGAGAGGGGCAGCAATTGAATCTTTTCTTTTATGATGAAGGCCAGTGCCATTCTGTCGAACATATTTACGCCGAAACGCTCCTCTATATTTTTTACCAGGCGGACTGAACTGTCGGTACTGCAACCGCTGACCCCGGTGGCCGTTTCATCGGCGAGCAGTATTACAAACTGGCCAAAGAACAAATGGGCTTCGCCTTTTACGGGAGTGCCGTGGCTTTTCCATGTCGTAGTAAATTCTTTCAGCAGGTCTTCTATTTCAAACGCTTCGCTAAGTGTAAATAAACGATTAGACTGATATACCCATACCCGGGAGCCGGGATGAAAATGGGGGTTAAGTAGATGTTGATAGTCGAACTGCATTGGGTAAAGTTAAGCCAAACTGGCGGCAATCATTTCTGCCACATCGAGAACCTGTACAGTGTCCTCTTTTTCGGCGAGTTTGACCCCATCCGTCATCATGGTATTGCAGAAAGGGCAGGCTGCGGCGATAACGGATGCACCAGTACTGATGGCTTCATTGCTGCGGTCGGTATTGATACGGCTGGTACCTTTTTCTTCTTCTTTGAACATTTGTGCACCACCGGCCCCACAGCACAGGCCGTTGCTTTTGCAGCGCTTCATTTCCACCAGTTCTGCATCGAGTGCTTCTAATACTTTGCGGGGGGCTTCGTAGATGTCGTTAGAGCGGCCTAGGTAACAACTGTCGTGGTAAGTGATCTTTTTCCCTTTGAAAGAGCCGCCTTCTTTTAGTTTTATTTTTCCTTCATCTATTAATCCCTGTAGGAATGTGGTGTGATGGATGACTTCGTAGTGACCGCCGAGTTCGGGGTATTCATTTTTTAGTGTGTTGAAACAGTGAGGACAGGCGGTCACTATTTTTTTGATACCATAATTATTGAGTATCTGAATATTCTGATAGGCCATCATCTGGAACATGAACTCATTACCGGCCCTGCGTACCGGATCGCCAGTACACATTTCTTCTTTTCCCAGTATGGCATAGCTGATGCCTACTTTATCGAGTATGGTTACAAAGGCTTTGGTGATCTTTTGGGCCCGCTGATCAAAACTGCCTGCACAGCCCACCCAAAATAATATTTCAGGGCTCTGGCCATTGGCAAATAATCCGGCTACGGTTGGTACCTGCATAGTGATTTATTAGTCCGCAATATTACTGAATAAAACCTGTTTATCAGCCCCAGCCCCAACTGCCGAATGATGCAAGAATGGCAACGACTAATGCCACGACCACCAAAAAAAGGATTATTCCCACCCATCCTATTGTAATAGCCGCTTTGGCCCTTTTATCGCCGGGGTTGATCTTTCGGGCCTGGTAGCCTAATATTAATCCCAGTACCACGAGGGGAATGGATGCCAAGGCCAAATAAGGTATGAGCAGGCAGCCAACACCTGCTATGGAAAGGATCAGTGCTGTTTTTCCTTTTTGTGATCTTTCGCCCTTTTTATTTTTTGCCAGGTCTTTTTTTACTTTCCATTGCAACAGTTTAATGGCGAACTTTTCTTTAAGTTTCAATTTGCGTCCCGCTATTTTTTCGATCTCTTTTATTTTCATCGTGGTAAACCGGGATGCTACGACAGTACTGAGGGTGAGTGCCGGTGGATCTTTTGGTTTAGCAATAATGGATGGGCCGGGGGTACTGAAAGCGGGGAGGCTACTAAACAACACTAAGAGAATAGTAAGGCGGATGCTCATATCAGTTGTGTATTAATGTAATAAGTAAAAATAGAGGCGGTAAAAGTAAATATGTGTTGGCAGGAAACTTATTTTTGTCCACCTGAAACCAACATGAAGAAATTCTTTCAAAAACTGACAAATTGGGAGCTCTGGAACTTTTACGTTCTTTATTTTCCCATTGGCCCTGTTTGGCTCTGGTATTGTTTACGCAGCCGATCATTCTGGTTTTTTAGTTCGTCTAATCCTACTATTACTTTTGGTGGTTTTGAGGGGGAGGGCAAAAAAGAAATGTATGATCAGTTGCCCCCGCATTTGGTGCCCCGCACTATTTATATCATGCACGACTGGCCTTTTGACAAAGTAAAGGAGGCAATTGCTGCTGCCGGTTTCAGTTTTCCTTTTATAGTGAAGCCTGACGTGGGCATGAAGGGCATCCTGTTCAGAAAAATTGAGAACGAGGAGCAGTTGCACAAATACCATGAGAAGATACCAGTGGAATACATCGTACAGGATCTTGTAGAGCTGCCGGTGGAAGTGAGTGTGTTCTACTACCGCTATCCCTGGGAACAAAAGGGAGTGGTGAGTGGCTTTATTGATAAAGAATTATTGCAGGTGAAGGGTGATGGAACTTCGACGCTTAAGGAACTGGTGGCACAGCACCCACGGGCCCGTTTCAGAATGGAAGAGATGGAGCACCGCCACGGCCATCGCTTTGACAGGGTGATACCAGAAGATGAGATATTTTATTTGTCGTATGCTGGTAATCATAACAGGGGGGCACAGTTTACCAACCTGCATAACGAGATAGATGAGCGGATGCACAACGTGTTTGATGAACTGAGCCACTATACAGATAAGTTTTATTATGGCCGGTATGATATTAAAACCACTTCTATTGAAGACCTGAAGCAGGGGAAGAATTTTCTTATCCTGGAGTTCAATGGGTGCGGCGCAGAGCCTAACCATATTTACGACTGTGGTATGAGCATTGGCAAGGCCTATGGGGTAATTTTACATCACTGGAAAGCATTGTACAGGATCAGCCGCTATAATCATAAGAACGGGACGCCTTACTGGTCATTCAGGAAGGGGTGGAAATACCTGCAGGATGCAAAACGGCATTTTAAGATGCTGGAAAAATACGATTAAGCAAATACTTCGTTAATCTGTTTACTTTTAGGTATGGAACAGGATGATAAATTAGTATTGCTGCGCAACTACGATCTGTGGTGCCAACTGGATGATGTGGAGTATGAGGAACTGAACGTGGCGCATCATTTTATTGAAGCCAAGAAGGGGGAGTATGTGTACTTTGATTCGCATCATCTTAATAAGCTCTATTTTTTAAAGGATGGCTATATCAAAATAGGCTATGTGGATGAGAACGGTAACGAGATCATCAAAGAGATCATTAAGAAGGGAGAAATTTTCGGACAATTTTCCCTGGAACGAAATAACCTGAACGGGGAATTTGCCCGTGCTTATAAAGGGAATGTGAGCCTTTGCGCTTTTTCTATTGAAGATTTTGAAAAACTGCTGCGCAAAAAACCTGAGCTGGCCATTAAATACAGCAAGCAGGTGGGAGAGAAGCTGCGCCGTGCTGAATTCAGGTTGTTGAACATGCTGCATAAGGATGTCCGTTTCCGGCTCCTGGCCTTTTTCTATCACTTAGCTATTATGGAAGGCTACAACGGGGCGACCGCTTCATTTGGGTTTGCTAATTTTCTGACGCATGATGATGTGGCTAAACTGATCGGCAGCGCCCGGCAAACGGTTACCACCACACTGAACGTGCTGGAAACAGAAGGGCTGCTGAAGATATCCCGCAAGAAGATCACCATTCCTGATATGGAGAGATTGAAAAAGTTAGTGATCATAACGTAAGACATTTATACCCACCACACATGTTTCACTACTGATAGCTCGCTGCTTTTTATTATTTTCGTTGCATGCACCCTTTGCTTAAAATTTTCTTTACGGGCATGGTAGTCAGTTTCATCGGTTCGCTGCCGCTGGGCACCCTGAACATTGCTGCCATGCAAATATCTGTGTCTGACGGAGTGGCCGCTGCCATGCTATTCTCTGCCGGTTCCCTGCTGGTGGAGATCATTTATGTGAGAATATCACTGGTGGCGATGGACTGGAT
>JAEUVL010000225.1 GCA_016786965.1 Chitinophagaceae bacterium | reverse complement strand
CCAATGATCCTTGTTACGGTTTGCAAAATATCTTTTCGCCGCATATCCGCATCGCCATGATGGCCATTATATATTACGTATGCATAAATGCCCTGCCCCTTCACCTCATGCGGGTAGCCTACTACGGCACTTTCCACCACCCCGGCGTGCATGTTTATAGCATTCTCCACTTCTGCTGTGCCTATGCGGTGGCCGCTTACATTCAATACATCATCCACCCTTCCTGTTATCCTGTAATTACCATCGACGTCCTTCAATGCACCGTCCCCGGTGAAGTATAAGTTTTCGTAGGTGGCAAAATAATTGGTGCGGCAGCGTTCATGATCGCCCCAGGTAGTTCTTAATATAGAAGGCCATGGTGCTTTAATGCAAAGATTACCTTTCAGCATACCATTTTCATCTTTCTCCGTTACTTCTTTTCCGTTTTCATCTACCAGTAATGGCTGCACTCCCGGCATGGGTAAGGTAGCCCAGCTTGGTTTGGCAGGAGTGATGCCCGCAAAATTGGAAATTAAAGTACCCCCGGTTTCTGTTTGCCACCAGGTATCCACAATCGGGCATTTTTTCTTTCCGATGTTTTCATTATACCAATGCCAGGCTTCCTCATTAATAGGTTCACCTACAGTACCCAATATTTTCAGGGATGATAAATCTTTTCCGTTTACTGGTTCTAACCCAAAACCCATTAAACTTCGTATGGCTGTTGGTGCAGTATAAAGAATATTAACCTTATGCTTATCTACAATGTCCCAAAACCTTCCTGCATCGGGCCAGGTGGGAATGCCTTCAAACATTACTGATGTAGCACCCGCACTTAATGGGCCGTATACAATATAACTGTGCCCTGTTATCCACCCTATATCAGCAGTGCAGAAATGTATGTCACCCGGTTGATACTGAAATACATTAACGAATGTGTAAGTCGTCCATACCATGTAGCCAGCCGTGCTGTGCACCACCCCTTTTGGCTTGCCGGTACTACCCGATGTATATAATATGAATAAAGGATCCTCGGCGTCCATTTCTTCTGCCTCAAAAGTGACCACTCCATCTTTTTCCACCTGCTCTTCAGCTATATCCATTTCATCTTCCCACCATACATCTCTGCCTTTTATCATACTCACAGGCGTTCTTGTGCGGGTATAAACAATCACCCGCTTCACCGTTTTGTTGCCGATCAGTGCATCATCTATCACACTTTTCAGGGGAATGTCTTTGCCGCCGCGGTAAGCGCCGTCGCAGGTTACAATATATTCTGCCTGGGCATCATCAAGCCTGTCGGCAATGCTTTGTGCAGAGAAGCCGCCAAAGATCACTGAATGTATTGCACCTATCCGTGCACAGCCGAGTACAGCATAAGCCAGCTCCGGTACCATACCCATGTAGATGCATACCCTGTCGCCCTTCTTCACTCCGTTATTTTTTAACACCTGTGCAAACTGACACACCCGTTTGTGCAGTCGCTTATAGGTTACTATTCGTGTTCTCTCTTCGGGATTATTGGGCTCCCAGATGATGGCCGGTTTATCGCCCAATGTGGCCAGGTGGCGGTCGATACAGTTTTCGGTGATGTTTAATTTACCACCTGTAAACCATTCCACTTTAGGTTCTTTGAAATTCCAGTTCAGTACGGTGTCCCATTTCTTTCTCCAATGAAAATTACCGGCTACGGCGCCCCAAAAAGACCCGGGGTTTTCAATACTTTCTTTATAGTTTTTGTGGTACTGCTCCAGGGAAGTGATCTGAAAAGGATATGACATACAACAGTTGATTGAAAGGTATTAATAAGAAGCAATAAATTTACGACATTCAAAAGGTTTTTATTGCCAGAGA
>JAEUVL010000088.1 GCA_016786965.1 Chitinophagaceae bacterium | reverse complement strand
TTTCCAGGCGAATGCCTTGTTGCTGAGCAATATCATGCAGGACCTCTCCGGGTTTCATCACATGGTACTCATTTGCGCCGGTCTTTCTTTTCCGCTGCAGGTACACCAATTGATCTTTTTCTGTTTCTTCGGCACGGTCTAGTTCATTGAACTCAAACAGCTTTGAAAGGTCCACATTATATTGCCTGGCGATAGCCAAATAGGAAGTTCCTTTTTTTACATACACCACTTTTGTTTCATTAATAGTGAACTGCCCTTCGGGGTAGTTAGAATACGATACTTTTACTTCTTCTTTTTTTATCACATCATATGGCGTGCTGTTTCTCAATGTTTTTTTCACATCACCTTCTTTAACGCTACTGTCAGCCTTCGCAAGTTCTGCAAGATCATACTGGCTATCAGCAGTCTTTCCCAAAGCTATAAAAGTATACTCCTGCAAGCCATAGTCTTCCACCATCTTTATCAGCACTTGCGGATATTTTGGATTAGTGGCATAGCCGGCTTGTTTCAAACCGTTTGCCCAGCCTGTATAATCTGTCGGGTCCAATTGAAATAAAAAAGCATAGCGTTGCCCGTTCTTTAAAAAATCAGAATGATCCCGGTAGCTGTCTTCCGGTTTGGGATATTTACGAAAGCATTCTCCTTTTGCATCATCATTATGTCTTACTGATTCTCCTGTCCAGTTGGACTTACACTTTATACCAAAATGATTATTGGAAGCCAATACAAGCTTGCCCATACCTGCACCTGACTCATGAATACCCTGTGCCAGGGTGATAGAGGCTGGTACGCCGGTCCTTTTCATCTCAGCTATAGCCAGGTCTTTATAAATGGCGATATAATTTTTTATCGCTTCTGACTGTTGAGCCTTGCCAGACAAAGAAGCCAACAGAAAAAGTAAAAAAATACTGCGTAGTGCTATTCGCATGAATAATAAGGTTATAGTTTCCGCAGAAGGTATAGTCCGTCGCGGATGGTTAATACTACTTTCTCTATATCGGTCCGGGCATTGATAAAATCATTAAAAGCCTGAATACCTTTGGCACTCTTGCCTTTTACCGGCTCTTCCAGCACCTGCCCATGAAAAAAAATATTATCTGCTAAAATAAAGCCGTTTTTCCGCAACCGGGGGAAAACAAGGTTAAAATATTCGATATATGCAGGCTTGTCAGCATCTATAAATACCAGGTCCCAGCTTTCCTCCAGTTGGGGAATGATATCTAACGCATTTCCGGTGTGAGAAATTATCTGGTTGGCATATGAAGAACGGTCAAAGTAAGCCCGTGCCAGATGGGCGTCTGCATCCCTTAATTCAATAGTATGGAGCAATCCATCGTTGGTGAGTCCTTTCGCAAGACATAATCCGCTATAGCCGGTAAAAGTGCCGATCTCCAATATCCGGCGGGGCTGTATCATACAACTGATCATCTCCAATACTTTGCCTTGCAGGTGGCCACTCAGCATCACAGCTTCTTTATGCTGACTAACAGTAAATTTATTGATCTCTTGCATCAAGGCATCTTCCCCGGAAGTGTATGCTTCGGCATATTGCTGAACGGATGGATGTATCAGGTCCACGGCAGAGTTTTCGCAAAGGTAACCCCATTATTTATTTCTGCCTGCAATGGGTAAAATGAGGTATTGTCTCACTTCAAAAAAGGCCAGTACCCTTAAATTCAAGTTGAGACAATACCAGTATGGAGTTTTACAAAAGTCAGCTATTCCATCCCCTTATCCTCTACCGAAGCGATCTTTCCACCTTCCCAACAGATATTATACTTACGTTTTGTCATGCCGGATGCGCATTGCAATAAATAACAATTACCCGTAGCTTCCAATACTTTAGGGTCTTTGAGATCGTACATGTCCATGTCTTTGTCGTCAAGGCCTGGTTTACCAAAATCTTGCAGGGCAATAGCCACAGAAGCGGCACGACCGTTAAAATTGTTCATAAAGTCCTGCATTTCGGTACTCACTTTTACAGCTTCCTTCTTTTCCCCTTTTCCACCGCAGGAAATAAATACAATGGCGGATGTAAGAATAGAAAAGGCAATAACTACTTTTTTCATATTTATGGTTGTTTGGTTTACTTGTTACACAGGTCTCAGCGTGGCATTACCGGCTGGTTTGGAGATCATCCACAATCCCGCAAAGGTCAGCAGTCCATTGATCAGTATCAGTTCATTCCCAATTTTATACCCATTAAAAATTGAATCAGAGATAGTTTGCAATCCAAGGCTCACATGCAACTTTGCATCGTACCATGCAGGATTACTCAGCATATCCAGCCCAAGTGCCAGCAGCGGCGCAATGATGCAAACTCCCCAAATCAGTTTATCGTTCAGTTTCCGTTTGGTTAAAATGCCAAAAGCAAATAAGCCGAGCAGTGGCCCGTAAGTAATACCGGCAAACTTCAGGATGAAATCAATGATCAGTTTATCATTGATAGCTTTGAAAAGAAGTACCATCAGGAAGAATACAAACGCAAAGGTAAAATGGACCTTCAGTCTTGTTCGCTTTTTTGTCTTCTCTGTACCTTCTTTTTTATTGATCCCGAGAATGTCTATACAAAAACAGGAAGTAAGTGAAGTGATAGCGCCATCCACACTTGGGAAAAGAGCGGATATCAAAGCAATGATAAAAATGATGCCGATCGTTCCGCTGAATGCATCACTCAGAGCAATCGTAGGAAAAAGATCATCCGGCGGCACATTAATGCCTTTTGTGCTGGCATACAAATAAAGGACACCACCCAGTACCAGGAATAAGAAATTTACTACCATCAGTACAGCTGTAAAGGTCATCATGTTCTTCTGCGACCCTTTCAGCGTTTTTACACTGATGTTCTTCTGCATCATTTCCTGGTCAAGCCCTGTCATGGCTATGGCAATGAACATACCACCAACAATATGTTTCCACACATAAGAACCTGCTTTTATATCCCAGTTGAATATTTGAGTGTAGCCCTTGTCCGACATCATTGTCATGGCTCCGCCAAAATCTGTACCCAGCGCTTTGATGATAACAATGATACAAACTACCAGGCCTACCAGCATTCCGGTGGTTTGAAGGGTATCGGTATAAATGATTGTTTTCACCCCGCCTTCAAACGTGTACAATAATATTAGCAGCAGGATCACAAGTGCAGTAGCTTCGAATGGAATTCCCAGTTTATTAAAAATAAAAATTTGCAGTACGCTGATCACCAGGTACAAGCGGGCGGTGGCACCCACGGTACGGGAAAGAATAAAGAAAAATGCACCGGCCTTATGGGCATTAATACCGAATCTTTTTTCCAGGTAGGTGTAGATACTCGTCAGGTTCATTCGGTAGTACAGGGGCAGCAACACAAAAGCAATAACGATATAGCCCAGTAAATAACCAAGTACTATCTGGAAATAATAAAAATTGCCCGTGGCCACCCCACCTGGCACACTTACAAACGTAACGCCACTCAGTGAAGTGCCGATCATGCCAAATGCCACCAGCATCCAGTTACTGTTGCGGTTGCCAATAAAAAAAGAATCGTTATTGGAATTGCGGGATGTGTACCATGCCACTCCCAGCAACAATAAAAAGTAACCGATGACAAACGTGAACAGTAATTGTGGCGACATAGCGGCTGGTTTCTGTTAAGCAATAGTAACCCGTAACAAAGAATTTTGAAGATAAAGAAATTTACTTTCCCTTTGCTGCAATTTATATATTATGGCCATACGATCATTAGCGGTTTTTTGCGGTTCGAAAAATGGTAAAAATCCCGTCTTCACAGAACATGCTGCCCAATTGGGAAAATTGATGGCAGAGAATAACATCGGCCTTGTGTATGGCGGTGGCAGTGCCGGTCTGATGGGTGTGATCGCCGATACAGTGATGCAACAGGGTGGAAAAGTAACCGGTTTTATACCAAAAATATTATTGGAGTGGGAAGTACAGCACCGCGGGATAACCGAGTTGGTTATTTGTGATGATATGCACGAACGTAAAAGAAAGATCTACAGCATCAGCGATGCGGCTATAATTCTTCCCGGAGGCTTTGGGACCCTGGATGAGTTATTTGAAATAGTTACCTGGAATCAGCTTACCATACATGATAAAGAAATATACATACTCAATTCAGGCGGTTTTTACGATCACCTGGTAAAGCATATCGAATTAATGAAGCAGGAGAACTTCTTGTATGATGACGCAATAAAAAGGGTCACCATAATAGATGATCCTGCTGAGTTGGTACAATATTTTTGATCCATCTTACCTGCCCCTGCGGGAATTGCCCCCCTGGAACAGCGGTATCTGTAATCCCGCCCTGATAATGGGTATCACCCGGTTGTATTGATCGGTGTAAGGCGAGTTGATATCCCCTTTGATATCAAAAAGTATGGCCACATAATAAAAGGGTTCTCCACCCCTTCCCTGCCTGCCGGAAGTGTATCCGCCACCCACCAAAAAACTGCTTGCCTCGCCTTTGGCCTTCTCTGTATAGTTGGTACCGGCCTGTAAATATTTCTGCCGGATAAAGTTGTGCTCAAATTGCGCCTGCGCAAACAGGAATCTTGCCGGGTACAGTTTTACAAAAGCACCGCCTCCATATACCGTTTGACGGAGCTTGTCGTTGAATACACCATTAAAATCCCTGTAAGAAGTGTAGTTGTAATTAACTACCACACCGGCATCAGCCCAATCGGTAAGACTGTAGCCAAGCACTGGGCTGCCGCCTATCAGAAAAGTATTATTAAAAAAAGACAGGGAAATACTACCCCCGGTAAACAGATTCTCCTTAAAGGGTATTTTATCTTTCTCTTCCTTATCCTGTGCAAATAAAACAAGTGAGGATACTGTCAGTACAAATACAAGAAATACTTTTTTCATGTTACGGTTATTTAGGTTAAAGAATTTATTCGAGTTCCTGTTGGTCCTGCCAGTCAAGTTGCAGGGTATCGATTAGTTTTTTCTTTTGAGGCATCATGCTTATCATTGCGACCAGCATCACCGCAGTAATACCCAATACGGCATACTGCCGGGTAAGGAAAAGAACGATGACAGAAAAAAGCGCCGGTGCTTCACAGAGGGCCATATAGATGATGAGTGCCGACCGGTACTGAGACAATTTACCAGTAACGGTATTTTCCACCTGCCGGATGACAGTCAGTCTTTTATTGAAGCGGGTGACCGCCAGCAATAATCCCAGTGCACCAAATCCTGCCGCCACATACAAAAAGATATTTTTATCCGGCAATTCATTTTCAGGTAATATAGGTCCTTCGATCACCTGCAGCACACCTACAGACACTAATGCAAACATCACGACGCCAGCTATTAAAGCACTGCACAATATCCGCATTGCCTTTATTTCACTTTTTGGCCTGCCTGCAGGTGTTCCCGTTGCAGTCATAGATCAAAATATTTTGCCAGCGTTTAAAATATTATTGGGGTCAAACGCCTTTTTTATTTCCCGCATCAGGTGCAGATTTGCTTCTTTGAATATGATATCCATATAGCCTTTTTGTATCAGCCCTATGCCGTGTTCTCCGCTGATAGTGCCACCTAATCCTTTGACCAGTATGAACAATTCCCGCAGTATTCCATTCATTTCCTCGTTGCCATAGCTGTTAGGTATCCCTTCCTTTCTGATCCGTATATGCAAGTTTCCGTCACCTGCGTGACCATAGCACACCACTTCAAAATCATGCCTCACCCCCAACTCTTTCACACCACGGATCAGCGCCGGCAGTTCTGCTCTCGGTACTACGGTATCTTCTTCAATGGTATAGCCGATCATTTTCACGGCCTCTGCCACTCTTCGGCGCAACTTCCATAATTCTGCTTTTTGCTGCGCATCATCTGCAAAATAAATTTCGCCGATGTCATATTGCGTTAAAAGATTGCCAATTGCTTCCATTTCCCCCATCAGCACCTCCATATTATTCCCGTCTGTTTCAATGATCAGGTGGGCTGCTGTGTCATCCGTCACCGGTACAGCTGTGCTGTCCACCATCTTGCTTACAATTTTCAGGGCATCTATCTCCATCAGCTCCATAGCACTTGGCACAAAGCCCGCTCTGAAAATAGCGCTTACCGCTTCACCTGCC
>JAEUVL010000074.1 GCA_016786965.1 Chitinophagaceae bacterium | reverse complement strand
TTTGGTAATACCGGCAGCAGTTTTGCGAGACTGCTGCAACCATTTGGTGTAACAGTGCTGGCGTATGATAAGTTTAAGTTTGGATTTGCGAATGAGTATATCAAAGAAGCAACCCTGGAGCATATCGGCCGGTATGCAGATATCATCAGTTTTCATGTGCCATTGACAGACGACACATTTCATATGGCAGATGAAGCTTTCTTTGAGAGCCTTCATGGAAAGCCTTATTTCCTGAATACTTCAAGAGGTAAAGTGGTAAGTCTTCCACAACTGTGTAAGGCATTGCAGGAAAACAAAATTGCTGCCGCAGGTCTTGATGTACTGGAGAACGAGAAACTGGATTCTTACTCCGTTGAACAAAAAGAACAGCTTGATTGGTTACTTGATCAGCCCCAAGTGATCATTACCCCACATATTGCCGGCTATAGCCATGAAGCCTTTTATAAAATGGCAGCCGTACTCCTCGACAAACTGGGTATGTAAGCTACAGGCCAAATCTTTGTTAAAGAAGGCGGTTTTGATTTCACTCTTCATCGCAGTACAACAAAAAATAAATATTTTGTTATGGATAGTTGCATGTGACTAACCTTAAAAACAATACACATGAAAAGAAATCTACTCCTGCCTCTTTTAATTGCTACTCTGTTTATTTCTTCCTGTTCAAAAAATTTTGAAGACCGCCTGATCGGTAGCTGGCGCCTGGATGATGCATACCGCAGGGTCTTTTTAGGAAGGGATCATTTTGAAACGGGTTATGAATCGGGTGTTTTCACTTTATTTGAAAATGGCGATGCTTCTTATGTAAGCAGTACAGATACACTCAATGGCTACTGGCGGTCTGACAGGTACAACAATAATTATTATAATGGTGGTACCGGCCAATGGGAGAATCGTAGCCTGAAGTATTTGCGGCTTTACCTGAGGAATTTTACACAGAACAAGTTCATAGACTGGGAGTTTGATGATTTTAATTTCAGGAATAACTGGCGGGAGATCAGGGCAGAACAATATTCATTGGGCGGTGACAGGGTGTATGAATTTGTAAGACAATAGGTTCTGCTAAAAATTTAATTTACTGTTCTTGATTATCAAATAGTTTTCTATCTTTACCAAACAATAATGCAACGCTTCAGTTAACCCTGAGGCGTTGTTATTTTTTTTGTCTTCCCGGTAAAAACGGGATATAAAACGGAGGTGAATATGAGTGCCATACAATATGTGACCAAGGAAACACTGGAACAAATGAAAGCGGAGTTGCAGAAAATGAAATCGGTGGACCGTCCTGCTGCGAGCAGGGCTATTGCCGAAGCAAGGGAAAAAGGTGACCTGAAAGAGAATGCAGAATATGATGCTGCCAAGGAGGCCCAGGGAATACTGGAAGCTAAAATAGCAGCCTATGAAGGCTCTATGGCCAATATACGGGTGATGGATGAGGCTAACATTGATACCAGCAAAGTATCAATTCTTACTAAAGTAACATTGACCAACCTGGGTACTAAGAAGCAGGTGACCTATAAAATTGTAAGTGAAAAAGAAGCTGACCTGAAAGCAGGAAAGATATCCGTTACTTCGCCCATCGGCAAAGGTCTGTTGGGTAAGCATGTGGGTGAAACAGCAGAGATACAAGCCCCTGCCGGGGTGCTGAAGTTTAAGGTAGAAGATATAACCGCTTAGATGATAGTGAAAGACTGACAGATGGTAGTTCTGCATAGTGCAGAACTTTTTTATTGCCAGCATAAGTTTGTAGTTTTATGAAGTGAACTGGCTGACGCTTACATCTGCGATCAAGAATTTAAAATCAAAAATATTTGGTGGTATGACCATATTCTCAAAGATCATATCCGGCGAGATTCCTTCTTATAAAATAGCGGAGAATGAAAAATTCTTTGCCTTTCTTGATATATTTCCATTGAGGGAAGGACATGTGCTGGTAGTGCCTAAACAGGAAACAGACAAACTTTTTGATCTGCCGGATGAATACCTCGGTGAGATGCTGCTGTTTGCAAAACCCATTGCTCATGCTATTGAAAAAGCATTCAACTGCAACCGTTGCGGCATCAGTGTGGTGGGGTTAGAAGTGCCACATGCACATATTCATCTTATTCCGATTAATTCAGCGAATGATCTGAATTTTACACAGCACAAACCACAGGCTTCGGCAGACAGTTTGAAAAAAGTGCAGGAAAAAATCGTGGCCTTATTGTGATTCATTTCTTTATTATCCGCCCCGGATTCTTTTTGATAAAATCATCCCAGCCTTTTGTGCCGCCACTACCGGCTTTGGTAAGTACAGAGTTACTTTGAAAATGATGACACATGGCCACTGCCAGTGCATCCGTAGCATCGTACTGTTTGGGTGTTTCTTTAAACGAAAGTAAAGATTGCAGCATCTTCATCACCTGTTCCTTATCGGCATTACCATTACCGGTAATGGACTGTTTTACTTTTTTGGGTGAATATTCAGTTACTTCCAATCCATGGCGCATGGCGGCTGCAATTGCCACTCCCTGTGCTCTTCCCAATTTCAGCATACTTTGTACATTCTTCCCAAAGAACGGCGCTTCAATGGCAAAGTCGGTAGGCTGGTATTTAGTTATAAGGCCACTTACTGTATTAAAGATAAGTTGCAGTTTTTTGTAGCTGTCTTTAATCTTGCCGGGTTTAAGCACACCCAATTCTAAAAGGGTGACCTGGCCACCTTTCACTGTGATAAGACCGTAGCCCATTACGATCGTGCCGGGGTCAATACCAAGGATTATTTTGGGAGCCTTTTGCAAAGGGGGATGTATTTTTACAAGATTAATGAAGCTGAACCGAAATATCAAAATCTTCATCAACTACTTCCTGGGGCCATTGTTGTTTTTGTGGCTTAGCTGGTCTATATACAGAGAAGTAAAAAGACAACCGAACCTGGAAAGTGCATGGCTGCAGATCCGCCATTCTTTCAATGGACCGCTGGTATGGAACCTGGTGGCTGTAGTTGTATTAATGGTGGTGAACTGGTCAATAGAAGCCGTAAAATGGCGGTTATCGGTAAAAGCAGTGCAGGAAGTAAGTTTCTTTAAAGCATTAAAAGCGGTTTTGTCCGGCGTTTCTTTTTCTGTAAGTACACCAAACAGGGTGGGAGAGTACCTTGGCAGAGTATTGTACATGGATGACGGAAACAGGCTGAAGACCATATCTCTCACCATTGTAGGAAGTATCAGCCAATTGATCATTACGATCCTGATGGGAGGTATCGGATTGATAGTGCTTCGCATCAATATTGAATCAGGTAATGTGATCTCAGGCATCTGGATGAAGATGGTCATCTATGGTACACTGGCCGTGCTGATAGTTTTAACACTATTTTATTTCAGGTTATCATGGCTGATCAGGCTGGTGGATCGTTTACCAGGAAGCAGCCGCTTTGTTTACCTGGTAAAGGCACTGGAGGAATTTCATGCAACTTTACTGTTGAAGCTGTTGTCATTATCGCTGTTACGATTTGTGGTGTTTATTGTGCAGTACCACCTGTTATTTAGTTTGTTTGGTGTAGATCTTTCATGGTGGCAGACTTTTTGGTCAGTGAGTGTTTCGTTCCTGGTAATGGCGGTGATCCCGACCTTTGCGATTGCGGAATTGGGTTTGAGGGGGAAAGTAGCGCTGGTATTAATTGGATTGTTCAGCGCTAATACAACCGGGATCATTTTTACCACAGCCGGTATCTGGTTCATCAACCTGATCATTCCGGCTATCGCAGGCAGTTTGTTAATTTTAAGTATAAAAAAAATATATAACCGGAAAGATGAAAAGAATTAGACTGGCAGCACCACTGGCCTTGTTGTTATTTAGCTTCTCTGCCAAAGTAACAGAAGCCCCGCCTCCTCAGAATTTCTGTGGCATTACTAATGTGGCGTTTAAAGTAGATGAAGAAGTATCCTTCAGCGTTTTTTATGCAGTGGCAGGTATATATGTAGATGCAGGCACTGCCACCTTTACCAGTAAATTAGAAACACTGAATAACCGGACCGTTTACCATGTTACAGGAGAAGGAAAGACAAATGCTTCTTATGACTGGGTGTACAAGGTGCGGGATAAGTATGAAACGTATATTGATACTGCCACGATGCAGCCGCTGAAGTTTGTTCGTAATGTGAATGAAGGCGGCTATAAAAAATACCAGAATATTACCTTTAATAAATCAGCCAATACAGCTATTGCAACTGATGGTGTATTTAAAGTGCCTGCCTGTGTGCAGGATGTGGTAAGCTCCATGTATTATGCCCGCAATTTAGATTTCTCCAAACTCCGCCCGGATGATAAAATTCCTTTCTCTATGTTCCTGGACAATGAGGTGTTCAATATGTATATCCGTTATTTGGGTAAAGAAGAGATCAAAACAAAGTACGGTAAGTTCAGGGCATTAAAGATAAAACCGCTCCTGCTGAAAGGCCAGATATTTGAAGGTGGGGAGAATATGACGGTGTGGGTAACGGATGATGCCAATCATATTCCGGTAAGAGTAGAAAGCCCGCTGGTGGTAGGTAAAGTAAAAATAGATATGATGAGCCATGCTAACCTGCGCCACCCGCTGACCTCATTGATCAAGAGAAGATAATATTCAGATCGATCATTTTTCAGAGGCCCTTCACTGTAAGGGCCTTTTATATTTGGTCAAGGGTAAAAAAATCTTTCGGCCGTATGCCTCTTTCAGTTTGCTGCAGGTTGCAGCATTCATGCACCGGATCATGTTCAAAGAAAAGAATATAATCCCCATCAATGGCTTCTTTTAAAAAAGATTTCTTCTCCTTCAGGCTGGTAAGGGGAAACATATCGTAAGCCATTACATAGGGAATAGGAATATGTCCTGCAGAAGGTAGCAGGTCGGCCATAAAGACAACTGTTTTGTCTTTGTAACGTATTTGAGGCAGCATCATACTTTCTGTATGACCACTTACAAAACGGACAGAAATATTGTCCGTAAAATCTGTTTGCCCCAATTTGCCATCAATGCCACCCGTCACTTCCAGGAATTTTAATTGGCCGCTTTCTTCAATAGGCAAAATATTTTCTTTTAAGAAAGAAGCTTTCTCCCGTTCATTAGGATATACGGCCCAGTCCCAATGTTCTTTATTGCTCCAGAAAGTGGCATTTTTAAATGCAGGTACCAGTTTATCTCCGTCACGCATTATGGAACCGCCGCAATGATCGAAGTGAAGGTGAGTTAAGAATACATCTGTAATGTCATCCCGGTGAAAACCATATTTGGCCAGTGATTTATCCAGGGTATCATCCCCGTGCAGGTAATAATGGCTGAAGAATTTTTCATCCTGCTTATCGCCATTGCCATTATCTACCAGTATCAGCCGGTTGCCGTCTTCAATCAGCAGGCAACGAAGGGCCCAGGAGCAAAGATTATTTTCATCCGCCGGGTTGATCTTGTTCCAGATGCTTTTAGGCACTACACCAAACATGGCGCCGCCATCGAGTTTAAAATAGCCGGTGTTTATCGAATAAAGTTTCATTTTGCCTTTACTTTTTTAAGAGCAGATTGGGTAAAGAATAAGAATACTAAAGCCACAATAAAGAATATCATCAGGGCCAGAACGGAGTTTCGCTGTGAGCCGGTAAGCTCGGTAATGAATCCAAAACTGAACATACCGATCACAATGGCGATCTTCTCTGATACATCGTAAAAGCTGAAGAAGGAAGCGGTGTCTCTTGTCTCCGGCATCAGCTTGGCATACGTGGAGCGGCTGAGCGATTGAATGCCCCCCATCACAAACCCGACCACCACTGCCAGCGCATAAAAGGCCATGGCATTTTTAGCAGGAATAAAATAAGCACCGATACAAATACCTATCCATACAAAAATGCAGATCATCAGGGCAAAAAGATTGCTCGTTCGTTTGGAGAGTGCCGCAATGGCGAAAGCTCCGGGGATAGCGATCAATTGAATGATGAGTATGGCAATGATCAGGCTGTCAGTTTCAATTTGCAACTCACTTTTGCCATACAGGGTAGCAGCCAGCATTACCGTTTGCACGCCCATACTGATAAAAAAGAATGACCACAAGAACCTTTTTAGTACCGGCATATGCAGCAACTGGCCAGCCACTTTGCGCAGCTCTTTATAACCATTGCTCAGAATATTCTTTTGTGCGCCTTCTCCGGCCGGAACAGATCGGGGTAACCGGCTCAGTGAAAAATTACCAAACGCAAACCACCAGATTCCTACCAGTAAAAAAGATAGTTGAGAGGCAAACCCGCCACTGATTCCCCAAAGATCTTTCTTTAATATCAGCGCCAAACTCACTACTTGTAAAATGACACTGCCGATATACCCAAATGCAAATCCTTTGGCGCTGATACGGTCACGGTCTTCCGGAGCCGCAATCTCAGGAAGGTATGAATTGTAAAATACAAGTCCGGCCCAGCTGCCCACGCAGGCAAAGATCATACAGACGATGCCCAGTCCTAAATTCGTGTTATCAAAAAAGAACATCGAACTGCAGGCAATACTGCCTATCGTCATAAAGAACCGGAGGAAACTTTTTTTATTTCCTTTATAGTCAGCTATGGATGAAAGAAGCGGCAGCATCACGGCCACCAGCAGAAAGCTGAAGGCCAGGGTATAATTATATAGAGAGGTGTTTACAAATTCCCGGCCCAGGAAAGTGACCATGTCCTGTTTGGTATTTTCATTATCATCGCCGGTGATGGCTTCAAAATAAGCGGGGAAGACGGTGGAAGTGATCACTAAGTTATAAACGGAGTTGGCCCAGTCGTACATCGCCCAGCCGTTCAC
>JAEUVL010000040.1 GCA_016786965.1 Chitinophagaceae bacterium | reverse complement strand
TTAAAACTGGCCTTCGTAATGGCCCATAATGCCCTTGATTGGCTATAAGGTTTCTGTGGGGGTTTCATGTGGGGGCAAATGTATTTAATTACTCAAACAAAGCTGAAAATAAAGATATTTGGAGCTGAATGAATAATGCTTACTTACTCACGGGCGGCAACCTCGGCAACCGGGAAGAAAACCTCGCCAAAGCACTTGCTTTGCTGAGTGAAACATGCGGCACCATCACAGCCATATCCGCTTTATATGAAACAGCCGCCTGGGGCAATACAGATCAGCCAGCTTTTTTAAACCAGGCCATTCAGCTCCAAACCACACACAATGCAAAACAACTCATCCGCCGGGTATTGAAAGCTGAAAAACAAATGGGGCGGGTGCGCAATGAAAAATATGGCCCCCGTATCATTGATATTGACATCCTGCTCTTTAATAATGAAAAACACAATTACCATTTTTTGAAACTGCCCCACCCGGAAATGCACAACCGCCGCTTCGTACTCGTACCACTGGCAGAAATTGCGGCAGATGCTATCCATCCGGTTTTTAAAAAGACCATTGATCAATTGCTGGAAGAATGTCCGGATCAATTAGACGTGAAGAAGGTTTCCTGATTTTTTCCACAATCTTTTACCAATAAATTTTAACCCACTTCATTTAGGTTATTTTGCGACTTATAATGTTGAATGACTAACACCTGTTGACCATACACCATTCACCAAAGTGAAGTACAATTTCATCACCATAGAAGGAAATATAGGCGCAGGCAAAACCACCCTTGCTCATCTGCTGAGCAAGCACTACAATGCCCGCCTTATATTAGAAGAGTTTGCCGACAATCCCTTCCTGCCCAAGTTTTATGAAAACCCCGGACAGTACGCCTTCCCGCTGGAATTATTCTTCATGGCCGAACGCTTCAAGCAGCAAAAAGAATTGCTGCAGCAGAAAGACATGTTCCAGAGCCTTACCATTTCTGATTACCTGTTTACCAAATGCCTGCTCTTTGCCAAGGTCACCCTGCCCGATGATGAGTTCCGCCTCTACCAGCGGCTGTTCGAAATAATCAACCAGCAACTAGTACAGCCTGACCTGCTGATCTACCTACATGCACCTGTCACCAAACTGCAGGCCAACATAAAAAAGCGTAACCGCTCTTACGAACAAAACATTCCGGACGACTATCTGTTCAATATCCAGGAAACATATACCCACTACATCAAGCAGCATAATATCAAAACACTATTCGTGGATGCGAGTAATGCTGATTTTCTTGGAAATGAGAAACATCTGCAGATCCTGTTCGAAGCATTGGATAAAGAATATGATGACGGGCAGCACTATCTTACACTGCCATAAGTAATACGATAGCATATTGAACAAATGAATAAGGAATTGCTAATGACGAAGTAAGGTCCTCATCGGAGTTTTCCACTTCATTATTCCTTGTTCACATTGTTCATCTGTTCCATATTCCTTTCCTGCTATCTTTGCCTTAATGTCGCCCATTTTCCAAGCACAAAGCCTTTCTCCCTTACAGCACCAGGAATTTCGCTTCTTCATCGCCGGACGTTTCTTCCTCATCATGGCATTGCGGATGTTTGGCACTGTAGCAGCCTATAAATTATTTCAGATCACCCAAAGTTCCTTTTCCATCGGATTGGCAGGCCTGTCGGAGTTCATCCCTGTTTTTTTACTCGCCTTGTACGCCGGGCATGTCATCGATAAATCAGACAAGCGAACATTATTACTAAAAGGCATATTCACATATGGCATTTGTGTTATCGCCATCGTTATAATTACCTCGCCCTGGTTCGAAAGCAATGTGCACACCCGTTCTCCTGAATTATTTTTCTATGGCGTTATCTTTTGCACCGGTGCAGTACGGGCCTTTGCCGGACCCACCACTAATGCCATCATTTCACAACTAGTGCCCAGGGATATTTTACACTATGCCGCCAATATCAGTTCCTCTGCCTGGCTGGCAGCCTCCATCACCGGTCATGCCTCGGCCGGCTTTTTCATAGCCTGGTTCGGGGTGCATACCACATTTTATATTATCCTCGGTTATGTACTCATTTCCGCCATACTCATTTCTTTTATCAAAAAGAAACCCGTGGTAAATCCCAACAAAGATGT
>JAEUVL010000021.1 GCA_016786965.1 Chitinophagaceae bacterium | reverse complement strand
TGGCCACCACCCACGCCGGGGAGGGTTTGTATCACTTTGCTGATATCGAAATTACCACCGGGATTGCTTTTGATCTCTTCGCTGGTGAGGCGTTGCACACTCAGGGGCGTTTCCAGGGTGGCTGCCCGTACCGTTCTTTTGTTGGCTTTGATCACTACTTCCGTTAAAGCAGTGGCAACCTGTTCCAGTTCTATGGTATAACTATTTTCGTTTCCGCTGTTGATCACAATATTGTAAAGCGTAAATGGTTTGTAGCCCACTTTACTGACCACCAGATTGTAGCTTTTTGCAGGGATACCGGCAACCCTGAATTTTCCGGCACTGTCTGCAATAGCACCATTTGAAGAGCCGTCCAGTTTTATAGAAGCCCCTTCGAGGGGCTGCAGGGTGGCTTTATCTATTACATAACCTGTGATACTTCCTGTATTTTGGGCATAGGAAAGCTGAAAAGTGAATACAACGAGTAATAATAGGAGGGCCCGGTTCATTTGCTGCTGATTTTTTAAATTGATAGCCCTTTTAAACAGATAAATAAAGGAAATGTTCGATGATAATATAATAAAAGGCTATTGAATATTCTTTGTAATGATGTGCCGGTGATACCTGGCCGGGGCGGAAAACGGCAATGTTCCATGCTTTTTTAAGGAGGACCAAGGGGCTGAAAAGAAGAATGGTTTGCGGCAACGGGTGCGGCTGAATAAGCCGAGTTTTCATGCACAGGTGTTATTTGGCTGCGGCAACCGATGAAAGGAGCAGATCTGGTCAATTATACCCACTGGCACGTAGAAGAAAGGCTATTGATAAAACGTTATTAGGAGAAATTAATACATCTATGCAACGATCAATTATCTTATGGCTGCTGCTGCCCATCTTTTCTCATGCCCAAACCGACACTGCTAAATGGCTCCGTGCTTTTCCGATTACCGATTATATGGTGGAACTGAATGACAGCGCCAAAGTGGTGCAACTGGAAATGCCGGATGGACTGACGATCAGGCAAAATCAACTTGGGGTATTGTATGGAGTGTA
>JAEUVL010001102.1 GCA_016786965.1 Chitinophagaceae bacterium | reverse complement strand
CTTCATGACCTTTTTATCAAAAGGGGACCATATTATATCAGCCTCCGCAGTATTTGGTTCCACCCATACTATCCTTACAAAATATTTACCCAAATGGGGAATTGAGTACTCGTATTTTGATATGGATAAGCCGGAAGGCATTGAGGCATTAGTACGACCAACTACCAGGATGCTGTATGTGGAAACGCCTTCAAATCCGGGATTGAATATTATAGATATTGATTTTGTCTCAGGCCTTTGTAGAAAGCATAATATTCTTTTAGTGGTGGATAATTGTTTTGCCACTCCCGCCGTGCAGCAACCCATTCAATACGGTGCCGACCTGGTGTTACATTCGGCAACAAAATTCATCGATGGACAGGGAAGAGTACTGGGTGGTGTGATAGTTGGCAGAAAAGAACTGATCAATCCGCTTTATCTCTTTATTAGAAATACAGGACCTTCCATGAGCCCTTTTAATGCATGGGTGTTATCAAAAAGCCTGGAAACCTTATTCATCCGGATGGAAAGGCATGCAACCAGCGCCATGTACATTGCACAACAACTGCAATAGCAGGATGCTATAAGTTCAGTAAAATATCCTTTTTTAGCAACACATCCGCAATACGGTATTGCCAAAAAGCAAATGACAAACGGCGGCGGTATAGTAACTTTTGAATTAAAGGGTGGTATTGACAGTGGCAGGAAGTTCTTAAATGCCCTGCAAATGATCTCCATGACCAATAACCTGGGCGACAGCCGCTCTATTGCTTCGCATCCAGCCTCTACCACACATTCCAAACTGACGGAAGAAGAAAGACGGGCCGTAGGCATTACACCAGGGTTGATACGTATTTCTGTGGGACTGGAAAATGTACAGGACATTCTGGACGATATTTTACAGGCGTTGGCAAAATGCTGAATACTATCTTTATAGCCAATAAATACTGCTGTATGATAAAACTGCCTTTTCTTTTAGCCTTGCTTTATGTTCAATTGTCAGTTGCTCAGCAAAACGTTTTCTACAAAGAACCTTACCGGCCGCAATATCATTTTACACCTGCCATTCACTGGATGAACGATCCTAACGGATTGGTGTACCATAAAGGGGAGTATCATTTGTTTTACCAGTTTAATCCCTTTGGCAATAAATGGGGACATATGAGTTGGGGCCATGCAGTAAGCAGTGATCTGATACGCTGGCAGCATTTGCCATTGGCTATTCCTGAAGAAAAGGACACCATGATATTCTCGGGCAGTTGTGTGGTGGATGAGCATAACAGCAGCGGCTTTGCCACGCAGCCCGGGCAGGTACCGATGGTCGCTATTTATACTGCACATATCGAAGGAAAGAACCAATCGCAGCATATTGCGTATAGCCTCGATGATGGTCGCACCTGGACAAAGTATAATGCTAACCCGGTGCTGGACCTGGGCAAAAAAGATTTTCGTGACCCCAAAGTATTTTGGTATAAGCCGCAACAGAAATGGGTGATGGCGGTGGTGTTGCCAATAGAAAAACAGGCACAATTTTATTCATCTAAGGATTTGAAGCAATGGCAATTGATGAGCAGCTTTGGCCCGGCAGGTGATACCACCGGTATTTGGGAATGCCCCGACCTGTTTGAAGTGCCCGTAAAGGATGAACCCGGAAAGACCAAATGGGTGTTGATGCATTCACCGGCACCGTATATGCAATACTTTATTGGCGAATTTGACGGATACACTTTCACCAATAGCAATCCGACCGGTAAGATATACCGGCCGGATTATGGCCCTGATTATTATGCAGCGATTGTGTATAATAATTTACCGACCGGGCAAAAACCAGTAAGTATCGGGTGGGTAAATAACTGGAACTATGCGCAGGACATTCCCACCACGCCGTGGAAGAGTGCTATGTCGCTGCCGAGAGAACTGTCGGTGAAGAAAATAAATAATGAATGGATACTGCTGCAGGAGCCAGTGGAAGCGATCAACACCTTGGTAAAGAGTTTTTTTTCTTATGGTAGTAAAAAGGAGGTATCGGGTCCGTCTCTGCTGGCTCAAAAGGGGCAAACTATAGATCTGGAATTAAAATGGCGGGTGGTACCTGGTAGTCAATCTGGCGTAAGGCTGGCCTGGGGTGGTGGCGGTACTAAATATATAGAGGTAGGTTATGATGAGGCCCGCCGGTTATTATATATAGACCGTTCCAAGGCAGGGGAGACTGGATTTAATCCTGCTTTTGGTAAACAAAGTCGCTATGAAACACCACTGGAATCAATAGATGGTAAAATGAAACTGCGCATCTTCTTTGATAAAAGTATAGTGGAAGTCTTTGCCAATGACGGACAGGCGGTAATGACAGCGCAACTATTTCCTGATGAAGAGCAGGATGGTATCATGCTTTTTTCCAATAATAAAAAGGTGGTGTTTGAAACGATTACCTGCCGCATACTGGCACCAGTGTGGTAGTTATCTCTTTGCCTTTATTCTTTTTTCCAATTGCTGCAGAGTGGCCCTCATATCTTTATGAAGCGGCGCTTCCAGTTCAATTCTTTTACCATCCATATCAGTAAAGGAAAGCCGGAAGGCATGGAGGGCCAGGCGACCAAGAATGGGCTTTTCTTCCAGCTCATTCTTTGACAGGTTGTATTTCTTTTTGATAGCAGAGATCAACACTGGTTTTCCATCGCCATATAAAGGGTCGCAAACTACAGGGTGACCAATCTCTTTCATGTGTACCCTTATCTGGTGTGTACGGCCGGTATGAATTTGAAATTGCACATGGGAGTAAATGCCAAAGTCTTCCAGCACTTCATAGTCTGTCAGCGATTCTTTTCCTTTCCGGTGTGTGATCATGGTGCCGTTCAAAGCCGGGTGCTCTGCGATAGAGGTGTTGATACTGCCTTGTTTTTCTGCTAATGAACCAATAACCAGGCCCTGGTAGATCTTTACTGTCTGCCGCTCTTCAAATTGCCTGGATAAATGCTTATGCGTTTCTTCATTTTTTGCAAAGACAATCAATCCGCTTGTATCACGGTCAATGCGGTGCACGGTAAAGATGTTCCCGTATTTTTCTTTCAGCAAAATCTTCAGGGAAATCTCTTTTCCTTCCCGGTCGGGAATGGATAAGAATCCGGATGGCTTATTAATGGCCACCCAGTTTTCCGTTTCTGCTACTATTTGATCTTTAAGATGCATTGTAATAATTAGAATGCTGGAAGGTCCCTTTCAGGGAGATTTAGGGGACTTTACTTTCCCTTTCCAAAATGTTTCAGGTCCCGTACTTCCTTTTCATTCAGGAAACGAAACTTTCCCCGCTCAATATTTTTCTTGGTAAGGCCGGCAAAGATCACCCGGTCCAGGTTTTTCACATCATAACCCAGCGCTTCAAATATGCGGCGAACGATGCGATTGCGGCCGCTGTGTATCTCCACACCAATTTGCGTTTTGTCTTTTATGTCGGCATAGGCCAGCACATCCACACTGGCAGGCCCGTCTTCCAGCACAATACCTTTCAATATTTTATCAAAATCAACTTTCTCCAGGGGCTTATTAAGTGTAACGTGGTACACTTTCTTTATTTCATTACTGGGGTGAGTAAGTTTTTGTGCCAGTTCTCCATCATTGGTAAGCAGTAATACACCGGAAGTATTTCTGTCCAGGCGACCAACGGGGTACACCCGTTCTGTAGTGGCTTTGCCAATTATATCCAACACTGTTTTTCTGCCCTGCGGATCGTCAGTAGTGGTAATGAAATCTTTTGGCTTATTCAATAAGATGTAAACAAGGTTTTTTGCCAAAAAGACCTTCTTGCCGTTTACCCTAACATCATCTTTAGCGGTCACTTTATGCCCCGGCTCTGTTATCACGGCACCATTCACTTTTACCAATCCTTTTTTTACGAGTTCAGCCGCTTCCCGCCTGGCGGCCACGCCTGCATGGGCAATATATTTATTGAGGGGCATCTGGTCCGGATTCTCCTGCCGGGTATGTGTTATTGCCGGAGGCGGGGTGTTGCCGGCGGACGGCCGGTTGCTGGCGGTTGACTGCCGTTTGTCAGCTGCGAACTTACCTCTTGCTTCTGCCTTTTTTTTATCGAAATACTCTTCCCGCTCTTTCTTGAATTTTCTTTTTTCCTGTTTAAATTGTTCTTTAACGGCGGCGTTACTTTTCTTCGGGGCAAATTTGCTGAAGTTGTTGGAAGTCTTTTTTGTCATGTAGATAGTTTTCTGTTTTACAACAGTAGTGAGATGCAAAGATAAGGGTTGCGCCGCTAAGCCCCTGCATAACAAAAAGCCCCGACTGTATTACCAGACCGGGGCTGCCAGTTTCAGGGATTTATATCATTAAATAGTTTCCTTCTTTTCTTGTGGTTTGCGCCTCATATCAGACTTATGTTGATGAGACTCTTTCATCTTTTTAAGCTGCTCTTCCGTCAGGATTGATTTCATGCTTTCTTTACGTTGCTTCATCAATTCTTTTACTTTTTCTTTTTTCTGCTCGTCGCTCAGCGCCTTGTCTTCGCGGATGGCTTTCATCTTTGCACCCATCTCGGTTCTCTGTTTATCGAGTTTGGCAGACTGGTCTTCAGTAAGGCCCAGTTCGGTCTTCATTTTTTCAGCCCGCTGTTTTTGCATTTCAGCATGCTTCACTTTGGCATCTGCTTTCAGTTGCTCCATCTTTGTTTTCTGCTCTGTGGTAAGGATGGTTTCCATTTTAGCTTTTTGCTCTTTGCGGAGACCTTCCATTTTGCTCTTCCATTCTTTTAC
>JAEUVL010001095.1 GCA_016786965.1 Chitinophagaceae bacterium | reverse complement strand
GGCCCATTAAGCGGCAGTTTTATTGATAACATCAATCCGGCAACGGGTAAAGTGTATGGTCAGATCCCTGACTCTCATAAAAAAGATATTGATGCGGCAGTAAATGCGGCAAAGAAAGCATTTAGTGACTGGAGTGTTACTCCGGTGGAGCAACGGTTTAAGATTCTCAACCGCATTGCGGATATGATCGATCTGAACCTTGAAGAACTTGCATTGGCAGAGACAAATGACAATGGCAAACCTCTATGGTTGAGTAAAATGGTGGATATACCGAGAGCTTCTGCCAACTTCCGGTTCTTTGCCACGGGCATCATGCACTTTGCCAGTGAGAGCCACAATATGGAGGACAAAGCGGTGAACTATACGCTTCGTCAGCCTGTTGGCATTGTCGGTTGTATTTCCCCCTGGAACCTCCCATTATATTTATTCACCTGGAAAATTGCGCCGGCCCTGGCAGCAGGGAATTGTGTCATTGCTAAACCTTCGGAAGTAACACCTGTGACGGCTTACTTGCTTTCCAGGATATGCAAAGAAGCAGGCTTACCTGCCGGAGTGTTGAATATCGTTCATGGCACCGGGCATGGTGCAGGCGAAGCCATCGTATCACATCCCGAGGTAAAAGCAATCTCATTTACCGGCAGCACAAGGGCCGGGGAGAGGATTGCAAGTATCGCTGCGCCAAAATTTAAGAAGCTGTCATTGGAACTGGGTGGAAAGAACCCCAATATCATCTTCGCCGATTGTGATTGGGACAAGGTTTTTTTTGAAACTATTCGCTCCTCTTTTGCCAACCAGGGTGAAATCTGTTTATGTGGCAGCCGTATTTTGATCGAAGAAAGTATTTATGAAAAATTCAAAGCCATATTTGTTGAATGGACAAAAAAATTAACGGTAGGCGATCCATTGGAAGAGCATTCCAAACAAGGAGCTATCGTAAGCAAAGTGCATTTTGATAAGATCATGCATTGTATTGAAATTGCTAAACAGGAGGGAGGGACAATTCTATGCGGGGGTAATGCAGTGAAGTTAGAGGGCCGGTGCGCCGACGGTTATTTTATTCAGCCTACTATTATAGAAGGGCTTGGTCCCAACTGCCGGACCAACCAGGAGGAAATTTTTGGACCGGTGGTTACTTTGCAGTCCTTCAGAACAGAAGAAGAGGCTATACAATTAGCCAATGCTACCTCTTATGGCCTGGCCGCTTCTATCTGGACACAGGACATAACAAAAGCCAACCGGGTAGCAGCAAAAGTGGAAAGTGGTATCATTTGGATCAACTGCTGGCTGCTTCGTGACCTACGGACGCCTTTTGGCGGATTGAAGAATAGTGGCGTGGGCAGGGAAGGTGGCTGGGAAGCATTGCGGTTTTTTAC
>JAEUVL010000724.1 GCA_016786965.1 Chitinophagaceae bacterium | reverse complement strand
CGCTTTAGCTGTCCAGAACTGGCGCAGTCGCAGTTTGGGGAACATGCGGAATATACCATTGCCGATGTTATGCTCAATATTGATACCGCCGTATTTATCATGTATGAATTCCCAGCGGTTCATCATATTAAATGCATACTTGTTGTAGTAATACATTTCATTACCCGGGGCAATATCAAGCAGTGTGTAAGGAAGTGTGCCAAATGTTTTCCCCCCATATATATTAATGGAGATGTTTCCGAAAGGGGGAATCTTAATATTGTCAGAGATACTGGCATTTAATTTTGTGTAATGGTAACTGCTTTTCAGGAACCCGGGGAACCCTTGTGTTATATTGATCTCTGCCACCGGGTAGATACTGCCAAGGCTGCTGCGGTAGAAATGACTTTCTACAAACCGTTCGAGCCAGGCAAAGCGCAGCCGGAGCGAAACTTCGAAAGTGGTAAGGGGGTTCCTGTTATTGATGGTTTTGAAAGAATCTATCGGCAGTAAGTTCCGCAGAGGAAGGGATGATCGGTGAACTACAGTAATAAGGTTCGACATCCAGGGAAGTGATTCATGAAAGAACTCCAGTTTCTTTTCATTGACCTTCATATTTTTTACGGGGATGCCATTTTTTCGAACGGCCAGTGCGAATATATTGTCAGCAGTTACTTCACCATAATAGTTTTGGCCAAAGTCGAGATCGTTTGTAAACGATGCATATAAATAAGTCCTCGGATCTTTCTTCGGAAGGAAAAATGCTTCAGCCATACCCTTCAGCTTTTTATCACCAAAGCCATAAGCGAGATAGGTATGCAGTTTGATTTTCCGGTTAAAATATTTATTGGTACCAATATCGAACCGCATACGGAAGCCTTCCCATCCGTTGGAGGTGAGCCAGTTCATCCAGGGGCCTAATTGAAAATTGCCAACATCTAAATAGCCTGTTCCGATAAAGGCCATTGTCTTAGTGAATTTTTGAAATACCGGAGCGTTGGTCAGCGTATCGATCATTTTAATGATACCGCTTTCGGTTTTACTGAGTGGTTCATGCCGGGCCCCGGCCCAGAAGGCTTTGTCTTTTTCATCTGCCTGCGGCAGGGTAATGATCTCCTCCAGTATTTTATTCTTATTCAGTTCTGTAATGACGGAGGTATCATTCACAATGATATTCCTGTACGTAGTGGTCTTTCGGCCGATGAAGCCGGGCCTGTCTTTTCCGGCGGGCAATACATCAGCCACAAATTTATCTTTGGATAAGAACCAGGTACTGTCGCCAAGCATTTTATATTCCTGTATCAGGCTCAGGTTCTCAATAAAGTTCACATTAGCTTCTTTGCCGAGTCGCAGGTTCATTCGCTGAATAGCGAAGCTGCCCACATGCACCCAGCAATCACCTTCAAAGGTGTCGCCGCCTTTCCGGCGGGGCGAGAATACTAAATGATAATACCTGTTATTGGCAATGACCTGCGTATCCACCACCCGGTAGTTATAATAATAGTCACCATTATCACTGATGGGGCTTACGAATTGTTTATCAAAAACAGGGATGAAATTGTTGTACACATTCACCACCTGGTCCATACCGCCGAGCATCTTGAGCACACTTTCATTCTTCACACCATTGGTGTTGGCAGCTTTGATGATCTCCCTGCGTCGGGTGGGTTTTTTCTGGTAATAGTAATCAGAGAGGGCTTCGGTAAGATAAGCGGGTAAATAGCGGGTTCCTTCGCTGGTATCAATATTTTGATTGATAAGGTCGCTGATGGGTTTTAGTGGTTTGAACCGGGCGAATTTCTCAAAGTTGATATTCTTAAGGTCAAGTTCCAGTTTGTTATACAATTCATACGAGAAATTATCAAAACGGTACCGGTCGTTATCTGCTTTGTGCTGTACTATTTTCTTCCATACAAAGAGGCCCTTGTTTACTTTGGTCTTTAATTGGGCACCTTCGGAATATGTACCTCTTTCCAGCAGGATGGTGACAGCGAATGAATCTTTGGAAGTGTTCAACAACAGGCGGAAAGGCTGGTAACCTACGCAGGTGATCTCCAGTGTGTCTGAAGGCCAGTTAGTAAGGTAAAAAGTAAAGCGGCCTGCTGAGTCGGTCTGTTTACCAACGGTGCTTTGCCGGAAACTAACCGAGGCAAAAGGAATTGATTCTTCGCTGTGTGAGTCCTTTACCTGGCCGCTGATGATCTTTTGCTGCGCAAGAGTGGGTACTGCAGAGACCGGCAAAAGGAGGAATAGGAAAAGGTAATGGTATAGTTTAGAAAGGTACATCCGGGTAAAAATACTAAGCCGGGCCGGAATTTGGTATGTTAAATTGAGATGAAGCCAGATTGACCCCGTAATTGGATTTGGAAATGTGGGAAACTCCTATTTACTTTGTATTACAAAGTGCTTTTTATGCAAGAAAACCAGCAACCCGTCAACAGTTTACAGGATATCAAAGATATCCGTCGTATTATGGAACGCAGCAGCCGTTTTATTTCACTGAGCGGATTAAGTGGCATTGCTGCCGGTATTTGTGCATTAGTTGGCGCCTGGCTTGGTTACCAAATGCTGGACCAGTACTATGGCAGCTACAACAGTAAGGGGTTTTTCTCCGGTGATGAATTCAGCCGGTTAAAGATCCGGATGGCAGGGCTGGCAGCTATTATCTTCATCGTTGCTTTTGTTTCTTCTTATTATCTCACCTGGCGCAAAGCCAAAAAGCAGGGGTTGCCGGTGTGGGACCATACTTCAAAGAGACTTGCCTGGAACATGATCATTCCGCTGGCAGCAGGCGGTGCTTTTATTTTGGGGATGCTGCGCTATGATGCCTGGCTTTTTGTGGCACCGGCCAGCCT
>JAEUVL010000703.1 GCA_016786965.1 Chitinophagaceae bacterium | reverse complement strand
GAAGATTATAAATTAGAAAAACTGAAACCACTTATTTCCTACGGCGCCTCACCAAGAGGAAGTATCAACCTCGGGTTAGCCGCCAAAGCACAGGCATTCCTGAATAAAAGAGGATTTGTAATACCAGAAGACGTACGAAGTATTTGTAAAGATGTGCTCCGTCACCGCATCGGACTTACCTACGAAGCAGAAGCAGAAAATGTAAAAGTGGAAGATGTAATAGAAGATGTGCTGAGACAGATAAATGTACCATAATAGATGATAACTGACAGATAATAACTAATAGTTAAGAGAACCTCAAAGAATGTAAAGAATATACAGATTTGAATAGCTATCATCTATCAATTATCAGATTTCATCTGAATAAATGCTAACAACAACCGAAATATTAAAAAAGGTCCGGGAGCTCGAGATCAAAAGCAAAAAGCTCACCACCGACCTTTTCACCGGTGAGTACCACAGTGCTTTCAAAGGAAAAGGCATGTCCTTTAAAGAAGTAAGGGAATATGCCGCAGGTGATGATATCCGCTTTATCGATTGGAATGTATCCGCCCGGTTCGGTCATCCGTACAGCAAAGTATTTGAAGAAGAAAGAGAACTCACCGTCATGCTGCTGGTAGATATCAGCAACAGTTCATTATTCGGTACCACTCATGCCCGTAAAAGAGACATCATCACCGAGATCGGTGCCGTACTCAGTTTTTCCGCAGTCAACAACGCCGATAAGATCGGTGTCATCTTTTACAGCGATGTCATCGAAGCCTACATCCCACCCAAAAAAGGAAAACAGCATGCCCTCTACATCGTCAGGGAATTACTAAGCAAAGAACCAAAAGGAAAAGGTACTGCCGTCAGCAAAGCATTACGGTACTTCAATAATTCCACCAAGCAAAAAAGCATCGCCTTTATACTCAGTGATTTTATAGATGCCAATTATGAAGATGCCCTGCGCATCGCCGGCAAAAAACATGATGTCATCGGTATCAAACTGTATGATAAAATGGATATGCAATTACCCGATGCCGGTTTGCTGCAGGTAATAGATGCTGAAAGCAGCCAAACCAAATGGATCGACACCAGCAATGCCTTTGTACGATACAGCTACGAACAGGAATTTTTCCGGGTCACAGACTACAGTACCCAAACATTTAAAAAAGCAGGCTGCGACCTGCTCCACATAAAAACAGGGGAAGACTATGTAAAAGTGCTCCAGCGATTCTTCCTCAGCCGCAACAGATGATCAACATGAAGTTTTACCAAACAATATTCTCACCCATACTTTTATTTTTTGCGCTGTCC
>JAEUVL010000699.1 GCA_016786965.1 Chitinophagaceae bacterium | reverse complement strand
CGCAACCGCGGCATCGAACTGGAACTTCAGCTCAACTCCCGCTATCAGCATAACAGGAAGTTCACGTTCAGCCATACCTTCAGCTTTGTTTCTTACCGTAATGAAGTAACGGATGTAAAAGCCGGTTACAACAATACTCCTTTCGCCGGTTTTACAGAAGTACATAAGGCCATTGTAAAAGGACAACCGCTCGGCGTCATCACCGGCAACCGGTGGCAGCGGGATGCTGATAATAATATACTCATCGGCAATGATGGTTTTCCATTGGTGAATAATACTCCCGGAGTGATTGGCAATCCATTATCCGATTTTATTGTGAAAGCATCTAACAACATCAGCTATAAAAAACACTGGGGCTTCAACGTGGACCTTGAATGGCAAAAAGGCGGAGACCGTTGGAATGGCACACAAGCCCTGCTGGATTATTATGGCCGCTCTGCCACTACAGCGGCCCAACGAAATACGACGGGCTATGTTTTTAACGGGGTGATGCAGAATGGTGGTCATAATACCATCCCCGTCAGCTTTTATGATCCTGCACTGCCGGTGGAGCAAAACCGCTGGGTGCGGTATGGCCACAGCGGCGTGGCAGAAAGTTATATTGAGAAAGCTGATTGCATCCGCCTGCACACAATGAGCATTTCTTACAAGCATTATTTTAAAAAATACTTACAGGATATCAACTTCTCGCTGTATGCGGGCAATATCATTCTCTGGTCTGCCTACAAAGGAGCAGACCCTGCCCAGTTGCTGAATGATGAACCCGGTGCTGCCGGTCTCGATTTCTTTAACCTGCCTTCTGTAAAAACATTTGGCTTTTCTGTTTCACTTCAATTTTAATACTATGCGTCAACAAATCATACTGCCGCTCCTGTTCCTGGTACTGACCGCTGTACTGCCGTTGTACTCCACTGCACAGGATTATGCGTCCACTAAAGAAAAGATCTATATACAAACCAATCATGTGTTCTTCAAAGCAGGTGAAACACTGTTCTGCAAGTTCTATGTAGTAAAAGGTGAAGACCAGACCGTTACCCGCATCAGCAATGTGGTGTATGCAGAGCTGATAAGCCCGGCCGGTACCATTGTACAAAAGGCCAGCTATAATGTGCAGGATGGTTATGCAGAAGGTTCTTTTGATTTTACGGATCAATTCGTGGGCGGCCTGTATAAAATAAGGGCCTACACCAGCTGGATGCAGAATGAAAAAGAGACCAGCTTCTTTGTTAAAGAGATCACCCTGCAAAAAGTAATAGCGCCCCGTATTTTAATGAAGCTCGACTTTCC
>JAEUVL010001026.1 GCA_016786965.1 Chitinophagaceae bacterium | reverse complement strand
CTTCTGTGCGTTGGTACCGGTAAGGGTGCCGTTAGCTGTAAGATAAGTAGTAATGGCTGCAGGAGCCACACCGGCTTCAGTCATAGAAGCAGTGATACCATCAGTAAAGAATGTTTGAGCATTACCGGGAGCACCCATCAGAGCCGCTTCGGCACGGATAAAGCAATACTCAGCATAAGACAGCATTCTTTGCGGAGCAGCACCGCTATACACAGCAGAGTTGGTACCTACAGCAGGAGTGGTAACAGTACCGCGAAGGAAAGTATGAATCCGGCTGTAGTTATTATTTGGTGCTGGCGGAAGTGCGGTAGCAGAAACGCCTACATAATTGCCTGAACCAACAGGAAAATCTGAGAAATAAGAAGCACGACGGGGATCATTTTTTGCGCCCATGAGGCTCAGCATCCTTGTATCTGCAAATAAGTAATTAGGACGACTAACCTCAAAAGCGGAAATAGGACTGCGCTGATTGGCAACATTATAGAAATTGGTCTGAAAATTATCCGCATTGGAAGCCATAAAGCTGATACCGGCAGTATTTACCAAAGCTGTTATTTGAGCTACACAAAAAGAAGGATTTACTTTGCTGTAGTGTAATAACAACCGTAAGCGAAGGGTATTTGCCAGTTTGATCCAGTTGGCCCTTGCTGTAGCCCAGGTGGCATTAGTGTACATCACAGAGTTGGTACCTGGAGATAATACACTTGAAGAAGCATTCAGATCGTTAACTGCTTCCGAAAGCAGGGTGATAAGCTTTGGATAAATCGTAGCATCATCATCATATGCAGGTTGTGTATTACCCGTAAGCTGCTGAGCTTGTGAATAAGGAACATCTCCCCAAACATCCACTACAAGCGAATATTCATATGCTTTCAGAATCTTGGCGACACCTGTATAATGAGGACTGGCGCCACTTTGCTTGATGATAAGTTCCAGGTCGCTCAACGTAGTTGCATGGATACTGCCCCATACGTTATTCAAATCACTGCCGGTAATATTATGCCGGTAGTATTCGTATGTCTGATTCGGCTGCGAAGCTCCTCCCGACATTTGCTGCATGATAAGAGTAGTGTATCTGAAAAGATCACTTCCTCCTTCAAAACCCAGATTTACCTGCGCAGAAGTAAGCAATTGAGCTATCGGGCTATTGGAATCTGGCAAACGGTCCGGATCATAGTTAATGTCCAGCGTTTTTTTGCAGGAACTCAGTGCAAAGATTCCTGAAAAAAACATGATGAATTTAAAATATCTAAGTTTCATATTTATCTGTATTAAGTTGAATTAAAAACTAAGCTTAAGTCCTACACCCATAGTACGTGTTTGTGGCAGGGCATTAAACTCCAAACCTTGTGCGTTGCTGATACCAAGGGCATTTTGCTCGGGATCAAGATGAGGATAATGCGGAGCATTCAAAAACAGGTTGCGGCCAAACACACTGAATTCCATACTTCCAAATGGAGTTTTGCTCAAAATAGATGAAGGCATAGAATAGCTGATAGAAGCTTCACGTATCCGGAACCAGGTGGTTTCGAAAATGAATCCTTCAGCTGCAGCAAAAATGCCGCTGTTTCCATAATAATCCTGGGCGGAAACATAAGTGGTATTAGGCTGTCCGTTTGCATATACCGCATCAAATAAATATGGTTTTTGTAAAACACCTGCTGCGTCGTAGCGGGGGAACTCGGCAGTTTCAATAGCTACACCATTCCGTTGCAGGTCAGCAATATTTCTTGAATACTGGTCGCCTCCTTTCTTGTAGTCTATCAGGAAAGAGAAAGAGAAGCTTTTGAAATTGATAGTGTTTGTAACGCCGATCAGGTATTTAGGATTGGGGTTACCAATTTGCTGCACACCGGGAGTGATCAGGGGCAGACCATTCGCACCAACAATTATCTTTCCAGTTTTAGCATCTCTTTGATAGGCATTACCATAAAGCTGTCCGTATTCTTCACCGGCTACCAGTCGAACGTTTGGTGTGGTAAATCCACCGAGGAAGATGTTGGTTACACCAGGTGCCAGATCGCCAACTATACTTTTGAATTTAGTATAGTTGAAGTTGATGGACCATTCAAGTGATTTGGATTTGATGGGGATCACATTAATGCTTAATTCCTGACCGTTAGTGTTTATGCTACCTGCATTCAATGCAACAGACGTAATACCTGCGGTGGCAGAATTAGGAACAGAGAAGATCAGTTTTGTAGACTTTTGTTTATAAGTCGTTGCATCGATAGTAAAACGGCCTTTAAAAAGAGAAATTTCGGCTCCAAACTCCGTACTTCTAGTAAATTCTGGACCCAGTAGCGGGTTACCTGCGGCATTGCCAAGAGTAAAGCCCTGGATACCGTTAAAGGGGAATGAAATAGTAGGGCCGAAACCATCGGCAGAGCCTGCACCACCAAAATAAGAATCAGTTGAGTATATCAATTCTCCTGCCTTACCTACTTTGGCAAAGTTTGCCCTTATTTTAACATTATCGATCACTTTGTTTTTTAGTGATGGTACCAATTCGGTTATATTGACTGAACCCACAATTGCAGGATATAAGTATGACCAGTTACCGGGTTTGAAAACTGAAGCCCAATCATTACGTACTGTACCACTTACACTGAAAATACTCTTATAGCCAATAGTCACATCACCATAAACACCAATCAGTCTTTGTTTGCTGGAACCGTTGGATGGTGCCGGGCTGGTAAATGTGGTGGTATTGCTCAATTGCTCAAAATCACGAACAATAACGCCTTTGCCATCTAATTGGGCGGCTGCGCTGTATATCTGTACAAACTCAGTTCCTGCAATAGCAGATACCGTCCAGTTTTTAAAACGCTTGTTGGCTGTCAGGTAGCCGTTGGAGTTGAGGCTGCGGTATTGGTTACGATTTTCACGCACACCACCCACTCCATTAGCAGTGGTATTGGCACCACCTCTTGCTCCTATCTGGTCGTATGCATGGCGGAAAGTTGAGTACACGTCTGTACCTATCTTATAATCAAGTTGCAACCACTTGGTAAGTTTAAAATTAAGCGCCACGTTACCGATGAAACGGTTGATCTCATCACGGTAGCGGTTATGCTTCAGTGTCCAGTAAGGATGATCTTCGCCTAATGGATACCGCTGGTTACCTGCAGCATCTTCAAATGCTAAACCGGTAAGATCGTAGCTGCGGGGTGTGAACCAACCACGGAAAAGCGGGTTGCTCAACTGGTTTCCCTGCTGAGACCTGCGGGATGCATTATTAGAATAAGTACCTGTAACAGTTACAGTCAGGTAGTTATTCACCTTAGAGCTGGTGTTTATCGAGAAGTTATGTCTTGTTAGAGTGTTATTGGCCAAAACACCGGTATTTCTTGTATGGCCATAAGCAAAACGGAAAGTATTCTTATCTGTACCACCCGAGAAAGCGATATTGTTTTGCCAGTTGATACCGTTTTTGAACAGGTCAGAAACGTTGTTTGGATAAGCAGCCAGTTGCTCAGTTCTTGTATTGGTGTTGGTATAAGGATCATAAGCAGTGGTCACAGTTTGCCCATTGATCTTTGGACCCCATGATGTTTGAGCCACAGCTGAGAAAAGGCCACTGTTTCCCTGTGCATATTCATTCTGGTATTCCGGCATACGGTTTACCTGCTCGATAGAATAAGTACTGGAAAAACTGATAGCTGCCTTTTTGCCGGCCTTTCCTTTTTTGGTAGTAATGAGGATGATACCGTTAGATCCCCTTGAACCATATAATACGGAAGCAGAAGGGCCTTTCAGCACGGTCATGCTCTCAATTTCTTCAGGGTTAATATCGATCAGCCTGTTTGATACAGTCGGTCCGTTTTGCAACGGGCTTCCACCACCACTGTTGTCA
>JAEUVL010000698.1 GCA_016786965.1 Chitinophagaceae bacterium | reverse complement strand
TTTTTTGTACACATAATGTTGTTTTTAAAATTCAGCAGATGTCGATCGCCATAAAAAAAATACTCATCCCATTGTATGAAATGAATATTTTTTATGGCTCATTTCATGACTATACTTTATCGTTTCACAGAGAGTTTACTTTTTTGCACCAGGTCTGCCGGGTTCGAATAATCAAACTGGTACAGACCGTCCTTGGCCACCACCAGCAGGTTATTATTCCATGCTATCGCATCATAAGTTTCAATTCCCGAAATTGTTTTTATCATAATCAGGTTTAACGGGTCGGCTGCATTATACATTTTCAGCCCATCTCTTCCATCGCAGATAAATAGCAGTTGGTTGTCTTTAGCAAGGCCGTGCGGGTTCGTCATTGGGTATGTTTTGGCTAATACAGGTGCACTCAGGTTGCTGATGTTCACCACTTCCAGTTCATTGATCATACCTCCGCAGGTGTTCCCGTTCCTGAGTGTTACGTAGGCATAGTTATTATCAGCCACTACCGGGTCGCAGGCACGGAAATGAGTAAAGGAACCTTCCCGTACCGGCGACGCAGGGTTATTAATGCTAAAAATAAACATGCCGGTAGCAGAACCAATAAACAATTTATTTTGAAAAGGATAAATGGTTTCAATATCCCAGCCCAGTTGCTGAGTGGATGTATGCACCGGGGAAAACTGGTCCGTGATATTATAAGTGCTCAGTCGAAACCGGTTGACCGTATAGAGATGATCATTCACAATAGAAAACCGGGCCATTGATCCGGCAATACCAACAGGAGCACCACCGGCGCCTACCCCTATATTTTGTGGCCCTCCCTGGTAAGACGATAATGCGATAACATCTGCGGCCATAAAACGGCCTGTATTGAATCTCACCGTGGTGTCCTTCTTTGTCCATCCTACGATCACCCGGCTGCTGTCACCTATAAATCCATTGCTATATATTCTTTCCGGAAATACATGAGGAATGAACCGTACAAATCTTGCCTGTAAGGGATCAGCGATATCCACTACCACCATATCGCTATAGAGGTCTGCATACAGGGTATTCCCTTTCACCGCAATATCAAGGTTACCCGGAATATCAATGAACGATTTCTTCACCGGGTTAGCCGGGTTGCTGTTATCAATCACATGTATCCCTTTGTCTATTTCATTCAGGAAAATATAGTTGCCGATAATGAATATCTTACCGGGAGCACTGATATCCCTCGGTGCATTACTCTTTATATTACCATATACTTCCGTCTTGCTTTTGTATATGGGAGTAAATAAGGTGTACGTCTGAGTTAGTTTATCTTTCAGGCAGCTTTGCAATACAATGCAAAACATAAGAGGCAGCAGTAATGATATCTTTTTCATTTGGCTATTTTTCAAGATTGACAACCGGCTTTACAGAACCGTTGCGCCATTATTTTTTATTTAATAAAAAATGAAACCGAATGCCGAAGTCAGCATAATAGGTCTTATCACTATTGGTTTTCTTTAAAACAGGCGTCAGGCTGTAGTTAACAAATGGATTAATCCTTACCTTATTGCTGACAGGTATAGAGAACCCTGTTGACAAAAACAACTGTCCTTTATTCAGCAGGGTATTATCCTGGTAATAGCCAGGCAGGTTACGGTCAAAATGCAGCATACTGGAACCGACCAATAACCCGTACTGCAAACTATTCTTCCAATCCAGCTTGATTTTTTTGCCATCCACAATTCTCCAGGAAAGATCAGCCGATAATGAAACAAAATGATATTGATTGTGGTACTTGTTGGAGAAAGCTGAATTAGAGGGCTGGTAAAAATTACTCACGGCTGCTCCTGCGGAAAAATTATTACTGACCACCCGGCTGCTATCCACCCTGTTGCCAACATTCATCCTGTTAGAAAGATAATTGTAAGACAACCCAAAACCCAGTTGCAGTTTTTTAGAAACTGGTCTTTGTA
>JAEUVL010001021.1 GCA_016786965.1 Chitinophagaceae bacterium | reverse complement strand
GTCGTTCACATACAAAACAGTAGAAACCCTTACGGCTGTCTGTAGCTTGGTGGTGATTTTAAACCACTACTGACATGAGAAAGCTGTTATTCTCTTCCACCTTTTTGTTCCTCATCGGTTTTACCGGGCAGGCACAAAGTGCCACTCCCACTGTTACTAATGCAGGCGGAGGCTCGTACAATGATCCGGCTTCTTATTTCAGGTATTTTGAATGGAGCATTGGAGAACTTACTTTAATTAACACCGTGGCTCCTGCTGATAGTTCGGTGGTGGTGTACCAGGGAGTATTGCAACCCTGCACTGATAAACCCGGCAACACACCTGTTACGGGTGAATTCCTTCCCGGTGATTTCAAGATTCTGCCTAACCCTAATACCGGTCAGTTCGAGATCAACTTCTTTGTAAGAGAAAGCGGCCAGATGACACTGGAGCTGGTGGATATGCTGGGCAAAGTATATGAGAAAAGAAGCTTTCGCTATTATGGTTGCTGCCGGATAGAGCATTATGATATCAGTCATTTGCCTGCCGGTGTGTACCTGGTATCTGCCACCCTTACACCAGATCCTTACAGCAGCACTTTTAACCTGAAACAGGAGCCGCGGCACAGCGGACTAAAGATCATTAAACTAAGATGATAATACAGCATTGAAACAAAAACCATTTTCTGAACCACCAACCCACTTCTAAAATTTGCATCATGAAAAAGTTTTTATTTACCCTCTCGGTACTGTTGCTTTTTGCCGTAGTTACCAAAGCACAAGCCCCTCCTTTCTTTAATTACCAGGGTGTGGCCCGGAATGCAACAGGTAATGCACTGGTGAATATGACCATTCGCCTGCGGCTGACCATTCATGAAGGCAGTGCCACCGGCTTACCGGTGTACAGCGAAACAAGAGTACTTACCACCAATGCCTTTGGCTTATTCAATGTGCAGGTGGGTGGTGCAGGCGCTATCAATGTGACCGGTTCTATTTCCGCTACTAACTGGAATGTGGGCACCAAATGGATGCAGGTGGAGATCGATCCCCAGGGCGGTACCAGTTTTAAAGATATCGGCACCACGCAATTAACTTCGGTGCCATTTGCATTGTTCTCCACGCAATCAGGAGATATCGTTCTTCCCTTTGTAAAATCACAGAACGAAGAAACTCCTTTGTTCAGAGTGACTAATACAGGAAACAATTCCACCAGTCTTGCCTTTGAAGGACTAAGCAGTTCAACAGCTAATAATGCAACAGCGGTAAGAGGTATCATCAGTTCTCCTTCACCCGGCTCTTTTTCTGCCGGTGTGATCGGGCAGAACAACAGCACTACCGGAAACGGGGTGGGAGTATATGGTACACAAAACGGAACAGGCTATGGTGTGTATGGTACCACTCCGGGCGGAGTGGGTGTGTATGGTAACAGCACCAGCGGAATGGGTGTGTATGGCCAGTCAGTTACCGGCCCTTCTGTAATGGGCTATCAGCCTAACACGGGTACAAGTAATGCCGGTTATTTTCAAAACTTCAGTACTACTAATACTGCACCAACTTTACGGGTGCAAACCAACGGCAGCGGGGAAGGACTTGGTGTAAATGCAACAGGCCTTGGTAAAGGAGGTGTGATCACCATCAGCAATGCAGCCAGTGGCAACACGGTATTTGAAGCAGGAACAAATGGCTTAGGCAGAGTAGCGGTATTGCAAAATACAGGTACGGGTAATACTACCAATGTGCTGGACGTAACTACAAACGGATTGGGAAGAGCCGCCTATTTTCAAAACACAGGTTCAGGTAATGCCAGCAATATACTGGAAGCCACTTCAAACGGTACAGGTAAAGTAGGTGTACTGTCAAATACCAATGCCGCCAATGCGAGTAATACATTTGATGTAACGACCAACGGTTTGGGCCGCTTAGCTTATTTACAAAACACAGGCGCCGCTAATAACAGCAATCTGCTGGAGATAACTTCTAACGGTACAGGTAAAATTGGTGTAGTGACAAATACGAATGCAGCTAACGCCAGCAATGTATTCGAAGTATCTACCAACGGTACAGGACGCAGCGGTCTGTTTCAGAATACCAATGCGGCTAATGCTTCTCCTAATGTATCGTCTGTTTCAAATGGTGCAGGAGATGGAATGCAATCATTAATGACAGGAACAGGTAAGGCTGGTGTGTTTAATATTAACAACGCTGCCAATGGAAACATGGCATTGGATATAAGTTCAAACGGCACCAATAATGCGGTGAACTCAATTAATACAGGAACAGGCCGGGCCGGTTTTTTCCAGGTCAATAATGCAGCCAGTACGGCTGATGCCCTTAGTGCCATCACCAATGGTACCGGTGCCAGCTGGGCTATCCGCGGAACCAGCAGTGGTACCAATGGGGC
>JAEUVL010001001.1 GCA_016786965.1 Chitinophagaceae bacterium | reverse complement strand
AGTCGGAAGACCACTCGGCGCCTTCCGGAATTTATGTGTACCACATCGAGTATAAATTACCCTACCAGGATAAGCAAAGCCTCAACGGACGGCTTACCGTGGTGTGGTGATGGTGCTACCTGTTACCGGTTCATTTCAGTTGCTCCGGGAGCAGTACCGTTCAGTGGTAGCGTTCATGGTACATGCGCCCTTGATTTTCAGAAGGGGATGATATTTTAATGGTCTGATGGCAGATACGATTTTTTCCAGACCTGAAAATTAAACGAGCGCGTAACTACCAATGGGCAACCGATCATCCTGAAGCTTTGTACATAGAACAAAGTAAATGGGCCGCTGATTTTCATGATCGGTTATGATTATTTATGATTTGTTTTCGGGAGGAAGAATCATGACCTCCGTGGAATTTAAAGAAACAATGGGCCACGGATCATCATGATCGATTATGATGGGTGATGATTGGCTTACGTCCAATTTAAAAACAGCATCCTTGTTAGCTATTAAAATCAAAGGGCGACGGATCTTCATGGGGGATCATGATTTGTTAGGATCTGATGCCGGGAATTCAAGGGCTTAGACGGGGGTAAAACAAATGTCCGCGTTTTTTGTTGATCCTTCAACAGAAGAAAATCACCATGCAGCAATACTTAATAGTCGGAGCTTCCGGCGGTATAGGAAAGGCCCTGGCCATGCACCTGGCCGGATCCGGCAAACAAGTGATCGCGACCTACAATAGGAACAAACCGGACGACGAAAGTGAAAACATGCGCTATCGTCATTTAGATGTTCTGGAAGAGCATCTTTCTCCTGACTTTTTACCCGATGAGCTGGCAGGGTTTGCGTACTGTCCGGGCAGCATTAAGCTCCGTCCATTTGAAAGGATGAAAGCGGAGGATTTTGAGGCAGATTATAAACTGCAGGTCATGGGTGCGATCAGAATGCTTCAACTCGTCATGCCACGGTTAAAGAAAGCGGCCAATGCTTCTGTTGTTCTTTTTTCAACGGTGGCGGTTAAAACAGGGTTGCCCTTCCATACGCAGGTAGCTGTATCAAAGGGCGCCATCGAAGGGCTGACCAGAGCCCTGGCCGCGGAGTATGCACCCCACGTCCGGGTCAATTGCATTGCCCCGTCATTGACCGACACGCCCCTGGCAGCGTCCTTGTTAAATACCGAAGAGAAACGAACGGCCAATGCCCAGCGGCATCCCTTGAAAAGAATCGGTACCCCCTCGGACATAGCCGCCATGGGCGCCTTTTTACTTTCTGATCGTGCCAGCTGGATTACAGGGCAGGTTTTGTATGTGGACGGAGGTATGTCAGGCCTAAGAACCTAAGCACCTGCAGGGGGTACTTCCAGCTAGCGTATGAATCCATGATGGAAAAGGGATAACAGGGTTTTCAAGGATGAAAAAGGAATTTTTGCCGCAGCGGATTTGTACGGTGTGTAATAGACCGTTTACATGGCGGAAAAAATGGAAAAAGGTGTGGGAGCAGGTATTGTATTGCAGTGATAAATGCAGGATGAGAAAAAATGGATAAAGCCGGTATCGTATTTCCACATCAGTTGTTTGAGCAGAATGTGCTGACTTCCTCCTGTTCCCGTATTTACCTGGTGGAGGAGCGGCTGTTTTTCCGGCACTATCATTTTCACAAGCGGAAAATTGCTTTCCACAGAGCCGGCATGAAGTTCTATGAACAGTACCTGCTTTCGAAGAAAATAGAAGTAGTGTATGTAGAAGCATTCGATGAACTCGCCGATGTCAGAAAACTGATTCCTCATTTGAAAAGCAAGGGGGTTCATTCCCTTGAATACATCGATACCAGCGATTGCTGGCTTGAACAAAGGTTAAAATCGGTTTCCGGTACGCAGGGCATACACCTGATAAAACACGAAAGCCCCATGTTTTTAAATTCGCAGGCCGCTAACGCCGCTTTTTTCTCGGACAGGAAAAGGATGTTTCAGACTGATTTTTATAAGCAGCAGCGGCAAAGCAGAAATATTTTGATGGAGAACCGGAACACGC
>JAEUVL010000986.1 GCA_016786965.1 Chitinophagaceae bacterium | reverse complement strand
GCAAGGTACATCATCGGCCTTACCACTACCTGGCCATTCACCACCATGGGGCGTTCCTGTATCTTATGCATACCAAGGATAGCACTCTGCGGTATGTTGATGATAGGGGTGCTCATCAGCGAACCAAACACTCCGCCATTGGTAATGGTGAAGGTGCCGCCGGTCAATTCTTCAGCAGTAAGCTTACTGTCTCTTGCCTTACCGGCGAGTTCCACTACTTTCCTTTCCACATCAGCCATACTCATGCTTTCTACATTTCTCATTACCGGCACGGTCAATCCTCTTGGGGTGCTTACAGCAATGCTGATGTCGGCATAGTCGTGGTACACTAACTGGTCGCCGTCAATATAGGCATTCACAGAAGGCCATTCTGCTAATGCTACAGAACAGGCTTTGGCAAAAAAGCTCATAAAGCCTAAGCCCACTCCGTGTATTTCTTTGAACTTGTCTTTGTACTTTGTTCTTATCTCCATTATTGGTCCCATGTCCACTTCATTAAAAGTGGTGAGCATAGCGGTGGTATTCTTTGCTTCCACCAGTCGACGGGAGATGGTCTTGCGCAGGTTACTCATTTTTTCCACCCGCACATTACGGCTGTTGAGTGCCGCTCCGGCAAATGATTTCTTTCCGGGATTAGATAAGGCAGCCAGCACATCTTCCTTCAATATCTTACCGGCCGTTCCTGTAGGAGTGACTGTTTTAGGATCTACTTTTTTATCCGCAATGATAGCGGATGCTACCGGGCTTGCTTTAATATCATTCGGCACAGATGTTACTGGGGCAGCAGAACTTTGCTGTTTACTGGCCGGTGGCGCCTCAGTGGCTGCGGTCGGCTGCTCTTTTATCTCCCCTGCATTGTCAGTGGTCTTTGGTTTCTTATCCACAGACTTCGCTGCTGTCTCATCAATACTGGCCAGCAGGTCACCGATCTTGATCGTATCACCTTCTTTTATATCTCCGAGTTTGATGACACCGGCTTTTTCAGCATTCACTTCAAAAGTGGCTTTCTCACTTTCCAGCTCAGCGATCACTTCATCTCTCTCCACATAATCACCGTCCTTTTTATTCCATTTAAGCAATGTCACTTCACTGATGGATTCGCCTACCGTTGGTACTTTTATTTCAATCATAGATTATTACTAATAAGTGGGGCA
>JAEUVL010000685.1 GCA_016786965.1 Chitinophagaceae bacterium | reverse complement strand
TCAGTTTCTTCGGTTATTCTAATCACACTAGTTGATAAAACTATATCCAGGCAAACTTCGTCAAAAGCCAGTAAGTCAATTTTATATGCTTCAATTCGTTCAACTTCTAACCAGGCAACTTCTTTCTTCTCCTCGTTTAATAGCATTAAAAAGCCCGTAGTACAATAATCGAAAATTCCATGAGATTCTTCCATGGCAATCATTTATAATCACCCATATTAACCTTCTCTCCGCAGAACTTATACTCCACTTCATCATTACTGCTCACCACTACCAGGCGTTCTTTGCAATAATCATTGATAAGGCGGTGATAAAGATCGATGCCTGCGGTATCCAGGTTGGTACAGGGTTCGTCGAGTAACACAATAGCAGAAGCAGAAAAGATGCATTGCGCCAGCTTCACCCTTTGCTTCATGCCGGAGGAGTAATAGCGTATCTGCTTGTTCACCGCTTTTTCTAACCCAATAGTTGAAATGATAACATCAGTGGTAACGCCAGGCAAAAAAGGTTTGAAGCCAGAATGAAATGCAAGAAATTCTTTCAGGGTCATCTCTTCCACTACTTCCAGGTAAGGTGCACAGATCGAAACCTGGTCATACACCCGTTCAGAGGGAATCTCCGTCCTTTTAGCTCCGACTTCGGACTTCATGCCCCCGACCTCATACTTTATCTTTCCCTCACTCAGCATCATTCCTCCGCTCAACGCTTGTAATAAGGTGCTTTTGCCCGACCCGTTTGGCCCGGTGATGGCATAGGTTTGTCCTGCTTCAAATGTGTAGTTGAAATGACGGAAGATCCAGTCCCGGTTGAACCGTTTGCCGGCATCAGATAGGGAGATCGTCATCGTTGTTGCCTTTGGTAAACCTTTTGATGATTCCTCTGCCGCTTTCCCGGATAAAAGTGACTATTTCATCCCGTTCGTCAGTAGCTGGCATTTCTTCTTCAATATATTCCACGGCCTGGCTGGTATTCATGCCTTTGTTAAACACCACCCTGTAGATATCAAGGATATGGTTGATGCGTTCTACACTGAAACCCCGCCGTTTTAGGCCAACAGAATTCACCCCGGCATAGCTCAGTGGGGTCCTGCCCGCTTTTATATAAGGAGGCACATCCTTGCTTACCAGCGAACCGCCGGCTACAAAAGAGTGGGAACCTATCTTGACAAACTGGTGCACGGCACACATGCCGGCCAATATGGCCCATTCACCAATAGTAACATGCCCGGCCACCTGTGTATTATTGCTCACAATACAGTTATCGCCCACCAGGCAGTCGTGTGCAAAGTGAGAATAGGCCATGATGAGGCAATTCTTGCCGATCACCGTCTTTTCCCGGTCGGCCGTGCCTCTGTTCACCGTTACAAACTCCCGGATAGTGGTATTGTCGCCAATAATAACAGTGGAGTATTCGCCATGAAACTTCAGGTCCTGCGGAATAGCGGCAATAACAGCTCCCGGAAATATCCGGCAGTTCTTACCGATCCGGGCGCCTTCCATAATGGTTACGTTGGAGCCGATCCAGGTGCCATCCCCAATCTCAACATCCTGGTGGATTACGGTAAAAGGGTCAATTTTTACATTGGTGGCCAGCCTGGCATTCGGATGAATATATGTATGCGGGTGAATCATGAAGTAAGTTACAAGGACGGGCAAAGTTAGCAGATACAGGCAAAAACAGAATTTTTTTTCATCATATATTGTTAAAAGCCAGGCATCAACAGCCTTGTTCAGCGTTGCACCATTAATAATGCAGAAGAATCTTTACTTTTGCTTCTAAATGCATACACCCCCGGATATATTGACATTGGCTTATAAGCAAAACCTGATGCAGGACCAGATGGTGCAGTTGCAGGAGCGCCACCAGCAGATACCGGGTTCTGTTACTTACTCCATTCACAGGTACCGCCGTAACCTGCAGTGGAATATTGAGGACACAGGTATGATGGTGTACCATTATGAAAAGAACAGTCCCAAAGCGAATTATCTCGAGCTTCGTTTTTGTGTAAGCGGAAATGTGTACTGCCGCAAAAAAGATACTGAATGTGATATGTGCCAGTTCAATGCTTCTAAAAGCTGTATGGAACGGGTAGAAAGTGTGGATGTGGTTACCTTCCGGTTTTCAGCCACCCAACTTGGCCAGTTTGTAAAGCCAAGGAAGGGTAATGCGGTGCTGACAGATAACATCCTGGCTTTTAAACACACATCATCTTTTACCAAAATACATCCTGTATGCGGTAAAACGAGAATGATATTGGAAGGGGTGCTTAACCATACTTACAGCGACACTCTGGAGAATATCTATATCAATGCGCAAACGCAAATGTTGCTTTTGTACAGTTTAGACTGTATGCTGGGGGAGAAAGAAATAGATGTGATAAGCTGTAAATTCCTGGCTAATGAACTGGACAGGGAAAAGATCGTAAAAGCAAGAGAGATCCTCATTCAGCATATTGGCGAGCCGATTACCATCAAAGAACTCAGCCGCAAAGTGGCCATCAATGAATGTTACCTGAAAAAAGGGTTCAAGGAATTGTTTGGCACTACGGTGTTCGATTTTTATCAAAGCCAGCGGATGGAGCATGCCAAATACCTGCTATATGAAAAAGGCCTGAGCGTAACAGAGGTATCACTGATGCTCGGCTATTCTTCCATCTCTCACTTCTCTACTGCTTTTAAGAAGCATACGGGTTTAAAGCCTTGTGAACTATTACTCAGGTAGTAAGTTTTTTTACGAACATCTGTAAGGGGTTTTCAATTAGTACTTTATTGTGTAATAATAGATAATATGACGACCTGTGCAGGAATGCTGTGGCATCATTTTTGAACGATGGATTGTCACCAATGCGTAAAAGTTTCGCAATAATTCTGATTAGCATGCACCTCCTTGGTAATACGGAGGCAAATCAGTTATTGCGATTGCCCCAGTTATTAACTCATTTTTTTCAACATCATCGACAAGATCCCTCCATCAGTTTTTTTGATTTCGTGGCCATGCACTATGCCGGCGATGATGGTACTACCGCAGACGATGACTTTGATAACCAGCTCCCATGCCATAATCTCAATCATAACACTATAGGCATAGCTTATTCACCCATGGTGAATGAGATGCAGTTTTGTGAACTGGTTTCAAAAGAAGCAGGTGAATACAGCAGCCGATTACAAACCGGCAATACTTCTAAACATGTGCTGTTAATCTTACAGCCTCCCAGGTTTGTCTGAACTCTCTTCCTTTCTTCATTTTTATTCTGAATTACGGTAGTAAAGTATCCGGAATGGTATCCGCCATTCATCATACCAGATGTATATGATGAATGATTGATAACACTGCTATCCGGGTAGCTATATTATTTGTTTAAAACCAACCATTATGAAACGTAAATTTCATTTTACAGTTATAATATTTATTGTAGCGATTGCGGTATTAAATGCCTGTCGTCATGAACTTCCAGATCCGGACAACAACGGAGGTGGTACCGGGGGAGGTGGTAACCCGCCGCCCACCTCTAACTGCAATCCCGATACTGTCTATTTCGTGAACCAGGTAATGCCACTCATTTCATCTAACTGTACAATGAGCGGCTGCCATGATAACATTACTCATGCAGACGGAGTGAATTTAACCACCTATTCCAGGATCATGGAATATGTGGTAGCTGGTAATGCGGCCAATAGTAAGTTGTACAAGGTGATTATTAAAACTAATGGCGACAGGATGCCACCACCGCCCATGCCAGCGTTTACTTCTGCGCAAAAAGCACTGATCCAAAAGTGGATCAATCAGGGTGCAAAGAATAATAGTTGTATAGGAAGTTGCGACACGGCTGTATTTACCTATAGCGGAGCTATAAAGCCAATGATGGACGCTAAATGTACAGGGTGTCATAATCCAACAAACCTGGGCGGTAACATTGATGTGTCTACTTACAATGCAGTTAAGATCATCGCATTGAATGGTAAACTATACGGCTCCGTGGCCCATCTGACCGGCTATTCACCTATGCCTAAAAATTCAGCCAAGCTATCGGACTGCGAGATCCGACAGGTTCAAAAATGGATCAGTGCAGGCTCATTAAACAACTAAACTTCATCATCATGAAATTCTTTCTATTAACAGCCATTATAATAACCTGCATCATCTCAGCGAGCTCCTGCTATTATGATAAGGAGGATTTATTGTATGGAGGAAGCAACACTGGCCCCTGCACAGATTCTGTTGGTACTGTTTCTTATGTACAAAAAGTAGTCCCGATGCTGCAGCAATACTGCTACAGTTGCCATACCGGGAGTTTCCCATCTGGCAATGCCGTAATGGGAAACTATGCTGCTGATAAAGCCATGGCACAAAACGGAAAGCTGTATGGTACCATTAATCACATGACAGGTTTTTCAGCTATGCCCAAAGGGATGCCAAAAATGAGCAATTGTCAGATCGCTACTATTAAGAAATGGATCGATACGGGGATGCTTAATAATTAACCACTAAAGCCTCTTTAATGAAACGAAAAAATATTATCCGCTATATCGTCCTGCCGCTCCTGCTTGTATTAGGCCTGGCAGCTTTATACATCAACAGAGAGTACAACAGAACCCATAAGGACACCGTCAGACTGAAACCCGATTATTCAGTTACAGCCACAGCATTACTAAATGAGTTTTCATCTAATGAGCAATTATCCAATAAAAAATACTGGGATAAAGTGATAAGGGTTGAAGGAATGATAAAGGAGTTGTCGAGGGATGAAAAAGGATTCTATTCCATAGCACTGGGCGATACAACATCAATGTCTTCAGTTCGCTGCAACATAGATAGCGCCCATAGCAGCGAAGCAATCTCTGTCCAGAAAG
>JAEUVL010000925.1 GCA_016786965.1 Chitinophagaceae bacterium | reverse complement strand
GCTGCCAAAACCTGCTTCCGTTATGTATCACTCAACCAAAAAGAAGGTCCACGGACTACTGCACCCTGAGATTGTAGGTGATAAGCATTGGGATAAGGTCATCAATATCTTCATTATTGTACTCATCATCCTGAATGTAATAGCAGTGATACTGGAAACAGTGGAACCTATTCACAAAAAATATGCAGACTTTTTTCATTATTTCGATTGGATATCGGTCATCATTTTCACCATTGAATATATTCTGCGGGTATGGAGCAGTAACCACGAGGAAAAATACAAACACAGTATATGGGGAAGGCTTAAATACATGGTATCTCCAGGCGCTCTGATCGATCTGATTGCTATCATACCATCTTATCTCCATGCGTTCATCGGCCTTGATCTTCGAGTGTTGCGGATGATGCGGCTGATGCGGCTTTTCCGCCTGTTCCGGCTTACTGCCTATATGAAATCAGCCCACATGATCATGGATGTGTTCAGGAAACGAAAGAATGAACTGGGGCTTAGTTTTGTCCTGGCTATTTTTCTCATCATCATTGCTTCCTGCATTATCTATTTTGCGGAGCACCTTACTCCCGCACCCGGTGAGGAGGCAAGTAAATTCTCCAGTATTCCTGCTACTATCTGGTGGGCAGTGGTTACGCTAACCACTACTGGCTACGGAGACATGTACCCGATTACAGACATTGGTAAATTAATGGCCGGTATCATTATGCTTACCGGTGTTGCCTTTTTTGCATTGCCTGCCGGTATCATCACCGCAGGTTTCCTGGAAGAATTCAGGAAGAACAGGATCAAAAAAACGCATACTTGTCCTCACTGCGGAGAGCATATTGAATGGGATGAGGATGAGAAACATAAACAAAGTCATTAAAAAAGCCGGACAACATCATTGCCCGGCTTAGCTATTTCCAAAGATCTGTTTTCTAAAAACCTTTCTTCACTGGTTTCAGATCATATTTTTGTTCGAATCGGTCATTCAGCAGCTTGTGTTTATCTGTCAGATCTATCTTACGGCCCTGGATAAAAGCGGCAGTCACGTTACTCGTTCTCATATCCAGGATATCACCATCGCTTACTATGATATTGGCATCCTTGCCCACTTCGATGCTGCCGGTTTTATCTGCCACCCCCATGATCTTAGCAGCGTTCAAAGAGATCGCAGCCAGTGCTTCTTCCTTTGTAAGGCCATAGGCGGCAGCGGTGCCTGCATTGAAAGGCAGGTTGCGGCCCCGGGTTTGTGCATCATCATCAGAGATGGCAAACAGCACACCGGCCTTCTGTAATGCCGCTGCTGTTTTGTAAGGCTGGTCCACATCATCATCTTCGGCGGTAGGCAGGCTGTGTGGTTGCTGCAGTATCACGGATACGTTATGCTTTTTCAGCAGGTCGGCCAGTTGGTAGCTTTCGCTGCCACCAACGATCACCATATCCAGACCAAATTCTTTTACAAAATCCAGGGCTACCAGTATTTGCTTAGAAGTGCTGGCATGTATGTACAGTTTCTGTGTCTTATTGAATAATCCTTTCACCGCTTCAAATTTCAGATTGGTTTCTTCATGATTGGCGTCTGCATGATAAGCCTTTGCCTCCTTGAAGAAAGTCTTCAATCCTTCTATTTTCTCCAGGCCTTCTTTCACAGGGTCTGGTTGCGGGGCCTGTGGTCCGGCACCACCTCCGCCTCCAAAACGTCCGAATGCAGGGCGTGGCATCAGCGTAGGAAAGTACACATGAATACCTGCATCTGTTTTGTAGGCAGCATCCTCCCAGTTCCAGGCATCCAATTGTACTACTGAGGATGAACCGGCTACAAAACTTCCTTGCGGTACCACATTCGCCAGCAAAATGCCATTGGAACGAAGCGTGTTGATCACTTTGGAGTCTGTATTGTAGGCCACCAGGGCTCTTACATTCGGATTCATCTCCCCTATTTCCCTAGAGTCTTGTGTGGCCCTTACAGCATTGATCTCTACCAAACCTAATGTGCTGGTTGGCAGTACCAGGCCGGGATACACTTGTTTTCCTTTGGCATCCACTACGTTGGCATCACCGGCAGGAACAGTGATATTCGCTCCTACTTCTTCTATCTTACCATCTTTAATTTTGATGGTACCGTTCTCGATCACTTTACCATTACCAACATGAATTGTGGCGTTGGTAATGTACATGGTACCCTTCTGCGGTTTGGCAGGCAGGACAGTTTCTTGTGAATAACTATCAATTAAAGCTGTAAACGCTGTTACAAATAGGATTAGCTTTTTCATACTTAAGTTTATTTGTTTGCAGGTTCCGGAGGTTCACCTGTTCTTTTACTCCGGAAGCTCATGATTACTTTTCTCTGTTTTTATATTTTATGCCTTTTAACTCAGTTTGTTCAAGATAATTTATCAATTTCTGCAAAAGGATGATCACTTCCATTGCCATATTATACAGTTCGTCGAATTCCACCTGGTTGAGATATTCCCTGTCAACGGCTCTATACAACTGAGACCTGAATTCACCACAAGACCCTTTTGCTATATACAGAAACTGCAGAAACTCTCTATTACCCCCTCTTTCAAAACCTTCTGCGATATTATCCATTATTGACCCTCCCGACCTTTCAATCTGATCTATGAGTTTATAACTTCTCTTAAATTTTCCACCGTCAATATGCTTCCCGATAATCTTATTTAACTCTCTCGCTTTTTGCCATGAAATAATCTCTTCAAATCTCTTGATAGTTGCCATAGGGGGTATTTTTATACTTAAAGAACTTGTTTAAACTTCTGAAACAAGCAAACTTCCTGAACTCTTACTCATCCGAATCAATCACCAGCAACCCATGACTATGCCCATGATCACTGCAGGTATGCATGATCTGGTAACTGGGCTGTGCAGGGATGGTCGGAGCTCCGCTTCTTTTCTCTCCGTTCATTTTTCTTACCAACCGCAGGCGCTCTGCATCCACATCTTTTTGCAGTTGCTCGTCTTTCTGGCGGTCAAAATAAATAGTACCATCGATGATGGTGTATAATGGTTTAGCATAAATGCTCAGCGGGTGGTCGCTCCACAATACCACATCACCATCCTTACCGGGTTTCAGGCTTCCCACTTTATCATCCACATGCAGCATCTTGGCAGGATTGAGCGTTACCATTTTCAAGGCTTCCTCTTCTGTTACTCCACCATACTTCACGATCTTAGCCGCTTCCTGGTTCAGGCGGCGGGCCATCTCCGCATCATCACTGTTAATAGCAACTGTCAGTCCCACTTTCTGCATGATCGCTGCATTGTATGGAATGGCATCTTCCACTTCCATTTTATAAGCCCACCAGTCGGAGAAGGTAGAAGCAAAAGAACCGTGCTTCAGCATTTTGTCCGCTACTTTATATCCTTCCAATATATGGGTGAACGTATTGACAGTATAGCCCATTTTATTGGCGACTTCCATTGCACCATTGATCTCACTTTGAACATATGAGTGACAGGTGATAAATCGTTTCTTTTCCAAAATTTCCACCAGGGCATCCAGTTCAAGGTCTCTTCTTGGAGCGATCAGTCCTTTTTTATCTTTCGCATCGTTATATGTTTTCCAGGCTTTTTGATAATCTTTTGCCCTGGTGAAAGCATCCATCAAGACCTGCTCCACTCCCATCCTTGTATCAGGATAGCGGTTATTACCGGCATTAAAAGCAGTTCTCTTCACATTTTCACCCAGTGCGAATTTTATCTGGCCGGGCCAGTTTTTGAATTTCAGATCATCGTCATTTGCTCCCCAGCGCAGTTTGATCAGTTGTGTCTGACCACCGATCACATTGGCAGAACCGTGGAGTATATGAGAAGAGGTAACACCTCCGCTCAACTGGCGATAGATATTAATATCATCAGGGTTCAGGTTATCGGTAATGCGTACTTCAGACGTTACAGATTGCCCGCCTTCATTAATAGACGCAGCGGCAATATGCGAATGTTCATCAATGATACCGGGGGTAACATGCTTACCTGTTCCATCGATCACCCTGGCTGCAGGATCAGCCAGCCCTTTACCTACTGAAGCGATCTTGCCATTTTTTATCAGCACATCTGCATTCTGCACCACTCCTTCCTTTTCATTCGTCCATACAGTGGCATTCTTTATCAAAATAGTTTCCTGCTTGGGTTGCTGTCCATCCTCCCAACCAAAGGGCTCAAAAGGATAAACCACTTTGCCAACAGAAGGCATATCTTTTTTCTTTACACTATCCATCTTTACTTCGGCCAGTTTTACTAAAGTGGCTGTCCAGGTCAGCGGGTTGCCCAGAGAGTCGGTACCGGTACCGTTCCATTCGGTTCCGTTATTCACCCCACTAAGCCGGGTAGCCGTCACCGGCAGCGCTTGTTCAGCGCCACCCCCTCTTGGAAAACCACCACCGCCTCTTCTTGCCGTGTCGGGTATTGGAGGACGCTGGCGGCGGGCCATCGGGGCATAGCTGATCTTTACCAGCTTACCATCAAAACTGAATTTGGAATTCACAGTGTCTTTGGCAAACATGGTCACAGTGCTGGCATTCTTCACATCCAGGGTATAGTCCTCTTTTCCGGCGGGAGTAGTTACTGTCAGCGCATAAGTACCGGCTATACTGGCAGCATCCTCTTTCACCACATATTTTATTCCCTGTACCCAGTTTTGTAAAATGATCGTTTTCTCATTAAAGACAGGACCATTAGTGATTAGAAAATTGGCAAGCTTACCCGCATCAAGGCTTCCCACTTTATCATAGATGCCCAGTGTAGTTGCCGGTGTTTTGGTCAGTGCTTCCATTACTTTGCTCTCACTCAATCCATATTCCATGGCTTTGCGCAGGCTGCTCCAGAAAAGATTCACATTACGGAGGTCAGACGTAGTAAGACAAAAAGGGATACCGGCTTTTTCAAAAGCAGCCGCATTAGTGGGGGCCAGTTCCCAATGCTTCATATCATTCAGAGAAACAAACCTTGCATCGTTGGGGTCTTCCACATCCTGGGCCTGCGGATAATTAAGCGGGAGAATGAAGGTGGCATTAGTAGCTTTCATTTCCTTTATACGCTGGTATTCATTCTGACCGGCCTTAATGATATACTGCACACCAAACTCATCGCCGATCCTGTCGGCACGAAGATTATTCCACTTATCATTGGCTTCAAAAATTTGAGGCAGGTCCTGTGTTTCATTCCAGGCCTTCAGGGTCAGGTTCAGTCCTTCTGTGGCTGGTTTATTCTTGTACCATTGAGCATCGAGATAGGTCTGACGCAGCAAAGCAATATAACCCATCATAGAACCGGGATAGCTTTGTCCGGAAGTTCCTTTATTAAAAGAGTAATGAGCAGAGGCCCTTTCTTTAATGATGACGAGGTTCTCTTTTTCATTGGCCAATGAAACCACAGCACCGGTGCCACGGGCAGCACCGTCCCGGATATGAGTAAGCACGGTACCAAAACCAGCTTCCCGGAGCGGCTTTGCTTTAGCATCATCCACGGCAAACACCCTGTATGCCTCCGCATCGCTTTTTATTGCCTGGTTCCAGCCATAAGCACCTTTAGTAGCCGTTTCCAATTGCGGTTGTTGTAAAGGATTGAACTGGTTGGCCCCGCCAGCCCGTTGTGGCTGGGCGATCCCATAATCAGCATAGATATCAATGAAAGAAGGGTAAAAGTATTTGCCTTTGGAATCAATTTCCACAGCACCTGCCGGCACTTTCAAACCGCTGCCTGCGGAAACAATACGGCCGTCTTTGATGATCAGCGTTGCGTCCGTTAAGGTGGTGGTAGCATCCTTTACAATAGTAGCGTGGGTAAATGCATAATAGCCGTGCCGGGGATCGGCCACCCCATTTTCCGGAAAGGTGGGCTGGGAAAATGCAGCCACAGCAAGCAGCAGCGACAGTCCCGTAACAGAAAGCATCCTCAGTTTTCTCATACAGTTGTTGATTTTGGTGAAAGTTATCGAAAAACGATTTTATCGAAAAAATTAGTTGACATCGTTCTCAAAGGGGTAAACGGCAGATATGGCCCTTTGACGGCGAAATACAATTTCCCTTTCATTCAACAGTGCTTATTCTTTACACATTATAAATACAGATAAATTAGTTTTACTTTTGACCACTAAGAAAAAGGAACTATGCCTGTAACAAAGGAAAGGATCATCATCCCTGATTTCAGCCTCTCGCCGCATATCGACCAGGTGGGAGTGGAAGAAAGGGCCTCCCGCTTTACAAAAAGAAGCATCAAGAAAGAGACCAAGATGAACGGGTTGAAGCTGGTGCTCAACATGATAGACCTGACCACCCTGGAAGGAAAGGACACGGATGGTAAAGTAAAGCAGCTTTGCTACAAAGCCATGCACCCGCATGATGCGCTGGACGGTATTCCGACCGTGGCGGCTATATGTGTTTATCCATCGATGGTAAAAGTGGCCAAAAAAGCATTAGGCGATTCGGGTATAAAAGTGGCCTCTGTAGCTACTGCCTTCCCCAGCGGACAAGCCCCTAAAGACATTAAAATAAGAGATACCAGGTACGCCGTGAATGAAGGGGCTGACGAAGTGGACATGGTGATCAGCCGGGGAAAGTTTCATGCAGGGGAATACAATTTTGTATTTGATGAAATAGCAGCAATAAAAGAAGCCTGTGGTAACGCCAGATTAAAAGTGATCTTAGAAACCGGTGAACTGGGAACATTCGATAAAGTAAGAAGGGCCAGCGATATTGCCATG
>JAEUVL010000674.1 GCA_016786965.1 Chitinophagaceae bacterium | reverse complement strand
ACTGGTCAAACCGTTCGTTACATTGCCAATGATGAGAGGCATCCTTCAGAAATTGCGGCTGTACTGAGCGAAGCGATCGGTAAACCCGGTATTCCATGGGTAAGTTTTACTGATGAACAGGCGCTTGGAGGTATGGTACAGGGCGGGTTGTCGCAGCACATCGCCGAAGGCTATACTCAAATGGGAAAAGCCATACGGGATGGTGAAATGCAAAAAGACTATTGGGAAAACCGGCCCACTTCGCTGGGTAAAATGAAGCTGGAAGATTTTGCCAAGCAATTTGCTGCAGCTTTTGCAAACAGTTAATCAAAACCTTAAAATTAAATAACATGAAGATCGGAATCATCGGATCTGGTATTGTAGGCCAGGTCTTAGGAAAAGCCTTTTTGGCAGAAGGTCATGAAGTGACCATAGGTACCCGGAATATCAACAAAGAAGAAGTGGTGAAATGGAAAAGTGAAAACCCAACCGGTGCTATCGGATCATTTACCGAAGCGGCAGCATTTGGAGATCTGCTGGTGCTGGCCACCGGCGGCTCGGTAACAGAAGAAGCCATCAAATTAGCAGGCACCGACCATTTCAATGGTAAAGTGGTGATCGATGCCACCAACCCGATTGCAGCTGCACCACCTGTAAATGGTGTATTGCAATTCTTCACCGGGCCTAACGAATCTTTCATGGAAAGATTACAGGTATTGCTTCCTGCTGCAAAACTGGTAAAGGCTTTCAACAGTATTGGCAATGCTTTCATGTACAAACCAAATTTTCCGGGAGGGGTGCCTACTATGTTCATTGCCGGTAATGATGAGGGGGCTAAGAAAACCGTTACATCCATTCTTACCTCTTTCGGCTGGGAAACCGAGGATATGGGTAAAGCGGAAGCTGCCCGTGCTATTGAACCATTATGCATCTTATGGTGCATACCGGGTTTTCTTAACAACCAGTGGCGTCATGCCTTTAAATTATTAAAGGCATAATCTTAATCTTATGCTTCTGTAAAATAATGCCTGTCATATACGGACAGGCATTATTCATATAAATTGATTCAGTTGTAAAATGAGATCAGGATCTGGGCTATTGGCTAAATAGAGTTCCTTTTCAGAGAATTTGCAAACACCCGGATAATCACCT
>JAEUVL010000671.1 GCA_016786965.1 Chitinophagaceae bacterium | reverse complement strand
GTGTTGTTAGCAGTGGCCTCCCGGTACTGGGAATAATTGCCGGGGAAATCCCGGATGACACCGTTTCCTTCAAATACAAAAAGATGATCTACCAGGCGGTCCATAAAGTAGCGGTCATGCGATACAATCAGCAGGCAGCCGGGAAATTCATTCAGGAAATTTTCCAGTACCCCAAGTGTGGGAAGATCAAGATCGTTCGTTGGTTCATCCAGTATCAGGAAGTTGGGATTGCGGAACAGAATAGACAGCAGGTGCAGTCTTCTTTTCTCACCACCACTCAGTTTGCTGATATAAGTGTATTGCTTATCCGGGTCAAACAGGAAGAGTTGCAGGAATTGCGCAGCGCTCAAAGAGCCGCCGCTTGCCAGCGGGAAATGCTCGGCGATGTTTTTTACGAACTCTATTACCCGCAGGTCTTCTTTTATGACAAGGCCCTGTTGGGAATAATTACCAAAGATCACGGTATCACCCACGTTCACTTTGCCACTGTCGGCCTGCTCTATTCCCTGGAGTATATTGATAAAGGTGGATTTACCCACCCCGTTCTTGCCCACTACACCAATACGTTCCCCTTTCTTGAAGGTATAATCAAAGCCTTTCAGTAATACTTTTTCGCCGTAGCTTTTATATATTTTTTTTAGTTCAATTACTTTACCACCCAGACGGTTCATCTTCATGTCCAGTTGCAGTTGCTCATCCACGATCTGCTGCTTGGCCTTTTTTTCCACTACATAAAAATTATCCTGGCGGCTTTTGCTTTTGGTGGTACGGGCCTTCGGTTGCTTACGCATCCATTCCAGCTCTTTCCGGTAGGTGTTTTTAGCTTTGTCTATACTGGCAGCATCACTTTCTATACGGGCTGTTTTCTTTTCCAGGTAGTTTTGATAATCACCCTTGTACACATACAGGTTGCTGCCATCCATTTCCCATATCTCATTACATACAGTATCTAAGAAGTAGCGGTCGTGGGTAACGAGCAGCAGCGTTACGTTTTCTTTGTCCAGGTAATGTTCCAGCCATTCCACCATTTCCACATCCAGGTGGTTCGTAGGCTCATCCATTATCAGTAATACATGCTTGTGTTCAAAGCCAATATCGATCAGTGTTTTTGCCAGGGCCACCCGCTTTCGCTGGCCGCCGCTTAAAGTATTGACGGGCTGGTTAAGATGATGAATATTCAGTTTGCCCAGCACTTGCTTTACCTTGGTATCAAAATCCCAGGCGCCCAGGTCGTCCATTTTTATGATGGCAGCACTTAGCTTTTCTGCATCTTCTTCTTCACTAATGGCCTCGTATTCTTTAATGGCATTGATGATTGGATGATTATGGAAAAAGATATTATCAAGGATAGATTTGTCTTCCACAAAAGTGGGTTCCTGTTCAAAAAGTACCACGTCCACATCTTTATTCATCCACACTTTGCCTTCGTCGGCTGTTTCTTTGCCAGACAATATGCGGAGTAAAGTGGATTTACCAGTGCCGTTCCGGGCTATCAGGGCAATTTTATCGCCTTCTTCTATGTGAAAGGAAATATTGGAAAAAAGGGGCTGGATACCGTAGCTCTTGGTCAGATTCTCAACAGAAACATAATGCATAGCGGCAAAGATAACCTACCGGGACACAAAATAGATAAGCAGGCAAAGAATGGAAGTAATAATGATGATAGTGAGTAATGTATATTTTTCCCGCCGGCTTTTTCTTTCATGACGCCGGATAAATTCATCGGACAAGACATGTGCGGATTCATCCTTCCCGGCCAGTTTTTTCAATTGGGTAATAACTGGTTTGGTGTAGGCCAGGGGCAATGGCTTTACTGCACTGAGCAGTACGTTAATTATCTGCCTGTTGGTATCGGCTTCTCCAAACGAATGCAGCTTTTCAATTGTATCATCCGTAAGCAGGCCTAGAATATACTCCTGCAGCCCCTGCTTATCCATTCGGAACACATCTAGTTTGGCAACATGCCGTTCCAGTTCAAGCGATTGCTTTAATACGGTGACGGGAGTGATGACATCCTGCATTTTTCGTTTACCAATACTTTGGTCGTACCAGCGTTG
>JAEUVL010000921.1 GCA_016786965.1 Chitinophagaceae bacterium | reverse complement strand
TTAAAATGATCAATGATATGCTGAGCATTACTGCCATTACCCGATGCAAAAACGGCGATCCTGAAAACAGAATTTTCTGGCTGTTTAGTGGTGACTTCCAGCTTTGAACCTCCTGCCAAGCCCATCCTCCGGCCAATTTTTTTCAGATAGCTGGTAAAAAAGCGGAACTGTCCGAAAGGTATGCTGATAAGCAATACTGCAGCCGGCCAGATAAGGGTGATAAGTATGATATAAACAATGACCCAAAGCCAGTTGGGCCCGATGCCGAACAGGGGCATTAGTTTGCGGCCGGAATAGCCCGTAAGGCTGCCGCCGATAGCAAAAGTGCAAAGTATGAGGGCCAGTTGCAGACCATTTACTTTCCATTTTTTCTGTAGCTTTTCAAACATTGCGGCAAAAGTGCGGAAAAAACGTTCATGAAGGATGCTATTTTTCACATCTGTTGAACTTTATCATGATGTTGACCAATTTATGACAAACAACATTAGCTGATCAGGAAAAACCTCTATAAATCCGCTGAAATGCAGGCTGGTAGCGGATTAAAAAAAAGTTAAAGAGGATGGCTTTTTGTTAAGTTCCTGACTTATTTTTGCGGCTGATTAACGGTATTTATCCACATTTTTTTAGATCAACTGTGTCTATGATTCCTTGTAAACCCATCGGCCAAAGACTGACGCTTTTATTCCTTTCATTCTTTGTTTTTTCCATAGTAAATGTTTCGGCCCAAGATGGCAAAGCCCTGTTTATGGGCAAATGTGCCAGTTGTCATGCTATGGGAAAGGATATGACAGGTCCAAACCTTGAAGGGCTAGAAGAAAGATGGCAAAACACAGATCAGATAAAGGTTTGGATAAAAAATTGGGCAAAAGCAGTATCTGCCGGATATCCACAGGCAGTTAAGGTTCAGAATTATGCTCCCTCCGCAATGACGGCTTTTGAAGGCTCTATTACTGATGCTGAGATTGATGCAATATTAAAATATATAAGGGAATGGAAACCGGTAGTAGTTGACCCCCAAGGTGGCGGAACTGTAGCTCCGGAAAAAGGTAACTCCAACGCCGTTATCTTCGGTGTTATCTCTCTTATTCTCGGTATTATAGCTCTCATTTTAATGCAGGTGAATAGTAACCTGAAGAAAATGAGTGATGATGCAGAAGGTATTTCCCGCCCCGATCCGGTTCCTTTTTACAAAAACAAGGCCTATATAGCCATGGCAGCCATCGTATTCTTTGTAATTGGTGGTTATTTAGTGGCCAAAGGTGCTATCGGGCTCGGTCGCCAGAAGGACTACCAGCCGGTGCAACCTATATATTATTCCCATAAAGTGCATGCCGGTATCAACCAGATCAATTGCCAGTACTGCCACAGTTCTGTTACTGAAAGCAAGCATGCCACCATCCCTTCGGTGAATGTGTGTATGAACTGCCATAAAGCTATCAACACTTACGAAAAAGGGCCTAAACTGTACGACGAAAATGGTGATGAAATAAACGGAACCGCTGAAATAGAGAAATTATACAAATACGCAGGCTTCGACCCCAAAAATGCTGCTGCCTGGGATCCTTCCAAAGCCAAACCAATTGAATGGGTAAAGATCCACAACCTGCCCGACCATGTTTATTTTAACCACTCGCAGCATGTGAAGACCGGCAAAGTACAGTGCCAAAGCTGCCATGGCGAAATCACCCAAATGGACGAAGTAAAACAGGCGTCTGAACTCAGCATGGGTTGGTGTGTGAACTGTCACAGGGAAACGAAGGTGGACTTCAACTATGACAGCACCGGCAACAAATTCTACAGCATTTACGAGAAGTTTCATAATGACCTGAAAACCAGCGAGCTTGCTGCTATCAAAGGCAATACCACGCTGAACGCAAAAGAGAAAAAGTTCAAGATAGACAGCCTCATGAAGCTGGTGAGAATGGATAGTGTTCGGGTGCAGGATATCGGCGGCCTGGAATGTCAGAAATGTCACTATTAAAATCAATTAGCTAATAAGCAAATGTGATAATACCGTAGCGGTTGGAGTGGAGACAGTGAATTAGCAAATTATTGAATTAGCAAATCAGCACATTAATAAGTATTATGAGTAACAAGTACTGGCAAAGTTTCGGAGAGGTGAATGACCCGGAAAATTACAAGCAGCAATCCCAGGATGAGTTCCAGGAAGAACTGCCTTTTGAAGGGTTTGATGATAAAGGATTGATTGATGCGAAAGCTCCCCGCAGGGATTTCTTAAAATATCTTGGTTTCAGCACGGCTGCTGCCACTCTGGCGGCCAGTTGCAAGATACCCGTACGCAAAGCCATCCCTTATGCTAATAAACCCGAGAACCTGGTTCCCGGTGTGCCAAAATATTATGCTACAACATATGTACAGGATGGAGATGTGATTCCAGTGGTAGCGAAAGTAAGAGATGGTCGCCCTATTAAGATAGAAGGAAATGACCTTGCTTTTACCGGCGGCGGTACCACAGCCCGTTCACAGGCTTCTGTGCTGGACCTGTATGATATGTACCGGGCCAAGTTCCCCCTGCATCGCATGGTAAAAGACAAGGAAGTGAAATTTGAAGAGGTACCCACCTTCGAAGCTTTTGATGATATGGTGGGAAAAGCCATTGCAGCAGCTGGCGGTTCCATTGTTTTACTTACCAATTCTATAGTTTCTCCTTCTACTAAAGAGATCATTACCAAGTTTGCTAATTTGAGGCATGTGCAATATGATGCTGTTTCTTACAGCGGCATGTTACTGGCCAACGAAGCCAGCGGTTTCGGAAGAAAAATACCTTCTTATGATTTTGGCGCAGCCAAAGTGATCGTAAGCCTTGGTGCCGATTTCCTTGGCACCTGGCTCAGTCCGGTGGAATTTGCCAAAGGCTACTCCAAGGGACGGAAGATAGATGAGAAGAACCCTTCCATGAGCAAGCACTTTCATTTTGAAGGCCATCTGAGCATGACCGGTTCTAATGCCGATGAAAGATACACTCACCGCCCGTCTGAAACTGGCGCCGTTGCTATAGCGCTGGCAGCAGCAGTAGGGGTGGCAGGCGTTTCATCTTCAGTGGCTGATGCAAAACTGAAAGCAGGTATTGAAGCTGCTGCCAAAGCTTTGAAAGAAGCAAATGGTGAAGCAGTAGTGGTTTGTGGAAGCAACGATAAAAATGTGCAGGTAATTGTAAATGCGATCAATAATGCAATTGGCGCCTATGGCAAAACCATTGATTGGAGCAAACCGGTAAATTACCGCCAGGGCATCGATAGCGAATTCAACCAATTGCTGGCAGACATGGAAGCCGGTTCAGTTGGTACATTAATGATACATGGCGCAAATCCTGCCTACACACACTATGAAGCAGATCGCTTTAAAAAAGCGCTGGACAAAGTAAAAGTCAAGGTTTCTTTCAATGAAAAGATGGATGAGACCACTGAATTGTGTGAATACATTATTCCTACTCATCATTACCTGGAAAGCTGGGGAGATGCAGAAGCAAAGACCGGTTATGTAAGCTT
>JAEUVL010000909.1 GCA_016786965.1 Chitinophagaceae bacterium | reverse complement strand
TTCGGGTATTCAGAAAAGAACAGGCAACGATTTATTGACCTAATAGAGAAATAATGTCATCAGAACGTCAACTACTGGAATCGGAGGGCCGTTGGTGGGGAGAACACCAGCACCGGTATAATGAAGCAATCAAAAGATTAAAGCCGGGTGATATAGTATTGGATATAGCCTGCGGAACAGGTTTTGGCACTGCTGCATTAGCAGCCGCCACTTCGGGCAAAGTAATTGGAGGCGATATTTCGGAAGAAGCAATAACTGAATGCAAAGAAAACTGGGTAAAGGCGAACCTTGATTTTCAGGCAATGGACGGCACGGCATTGCCATTTGATGATAATCATTTCGATGTCATTGTTTCTTTTGAAACCATTGAGCATACCACCAGTTACCCTGCGATGCTAAAAGAATTTGCCCGTACACTAAAACCGGGCGGTCAATTGATCTTGTCTACACCCAATGCCGCCATCACTTCACCTGATGGAAAAATTGGCAACCCTTACCATACCCAGGAATTCAGGTATGCCGAATTAAAAAAAATTCTTGAAGGTGTTTTTAGTGAAGCATCCTTGCTGGGCCAACGGAACAAGCGATACGACAAACGTTCATTCAAAATGCTGACAGGCAAGCTTTTCGAATCACTGTTTCTTAGCATGGGTATCAGAAAGCTCCCTTATTCATTCAGGAACAGTATCATGAAATCATTATTTGGGTACACCCTTTATCCCGTGCCGGATGATTTTATACTGGAAGCCAGTGAAGAAGTAATAACACCAACCTGTCCGGTGCTTTTTGCTATTTGTAAAAAATAATTCCATGCGTTCTTTGGTGAGTGTCATAATCCCTATGTACAATGCAGCCCCGTACATACGCCAGACGATATCATCTGTTTTAAATCAGACCTATAAGGAAGTTGAAGTGATCGTAATGAACGATGGGTCTAAGGATGATTCCGAGAAAACAGTATTGGAACTTCAAAAGGAGGATAGACGGATAAGGTACCAGTATAAAGCCAACAGCGGGGTGTCTGATACCCGCAATAAGGGGATTGATCTTTGTACAGGTGAGTATGTTGCTTTTCTGGATGCAGATGATGTGTGGCTTCCCCAAAATCTCGAGAAAAAAATCAATGCGCTCAACGAATCAGGAAAGCAATGGGTATTTAGTTTGCATGAATCGATCGACGAAAACAACAGGCAGCTGCAAGTTGCAATGAATAATTTCCGGCCATATAATGTGGTGGACAATCTGCTGCTTTGGGAGGGTGATGTAGTGCCCGGCCCCTGTAGTAATATAGTCGTAAAAAGAGATTTTTTAGGAGACGAGATACGATTTGATACCAGCTTGTCTTCTCCGGCCGACAGGGATATTTGCCTGCAACTTGGCAGTAAAGGAGAACCCGTTTTTATCAATGAAGAATTATGGCAATACAGGCTACATTCACAAAGTATGACCTCTGTTAATTTTAAGGTAGTGGATGAAATGGTGCGTTTGTATAAAAAAGCAGACGAGAAGGATTGGTTCAGCAGTCCAAAATTGCGTCGCAAGGCATTGTCCAATGTTAACCTTATCCTGGCGGGTATTTGTTCAAAGTTCCCTTCTCAAAGAAAGCGGATGCCTGTTTTTTTATTAAGGTCTGTTTGGTACTCTCCTTTTAATATTATTCAAAAGAAAGTTTTACCTTTTTTCTCAAAAAATAAAAAGAAATAACATGCGGATCTTAATTACAGGAGGAGCAGGTTTTGTTCCTTCATCACTGGCCGATGTACTGCTTACAAATTCAGCAATTGATGTGGTTTTAGTTGATAATTTTCTTACCGGACGAAAAGAGAATATACCACTACATCCCCGGTGCCGGTTCATTAAATGCGATGTAAATAACTATAATGAGATCGCTCCTGTCTTTTCAGCTTTTGGGTTCGATTATGTGTTTCATTATGCAGCCGTTGTGGGTGTAAAAAGAACATTGGATAACCCAGTAATGGTACTGAATGATATCCAGGGTATCAAGAATGTGCTGGACCTGTCTAAAAGCACCGGAGTAAAAAGGATATTCTTTTCTTCTTCTTCTGAAGTGTATGGAGAGCCGGTGCATTTGCCTCAACATGAGCATACGACCCCGCTGAACTCCCGTCTGCCGTATGCCGTGGTTAAAAATGTAGGCGAATCATTTTGCCGTTCATATCAGCAGGAATTCAACCTGGATTTTACATTGTTCCGTTTCTTTAATACCTACGGACCGAAACAAAGCCCTGACTTTGTCGTAGCCCGATTTATAGATGCTGCATTGGCAGGTAAAGAAATAACGGTATATGGAGATGGGCAACAAACAAGAACCTTCTGTTACATTGATGATAATGCTGAGGCCTGTATCAATGCACTGACACAAAACCTGTTTGTGAATGATGTGGTGAATGTGGGGAATGATAAAGCCATAACAGTGCTGGAACTTGCGCAAACCATAATAAGATTAACCAATTCTTCTTCGAAAATAGTCCACCTGCCACCTTTACCGGAAGGTGATATGACAAGGCGGCAACCGGATATACAGAATATGAAACAGTTGCTAAAAAGGGATTTTACTTCCCTGGAGGATGGTTTACAAAGAATCATCACCTTACGAACAAAATAATATTTTACTGATGACAATACTTGTAACAGGTGGTTGTGGTTATATTGGATCACACACAGTGGTGGATCTCAT
>JAEUVL010000890.1 GCA_016786965.1 Chitinophagaceae bacterium | reverse complement strand
TGACATTACCATCATGTGTATTTCTTTTCCCAACCGGTTCACATTCTTGTCCTTCAGGGGTACATGTTCGTAAAGGGTATTCTCCATTTGCCGGCCGTTTACCAGCATAAAATAAAGAATGAAGTACATGAAAAAGATTGTAGTCAGGGTATTGAAGGTAGCCCCGAGTATGCCGGGCAAACTTTTGGCAATAGTGCCTCCCATTTTATTGATATTCTCATCGCTGGCCAATGTTACACTAAACTTGTCTTCAATACTGGCCACTACAGTTTTCAATGCCTGTACCAGTTCATCAGAATGTGCCACTGCATAACTTACTTTGGAAGAAAGCATATTTACCAGCAGGGCTACCGGCAGTAGGATGACGATAAAAGAAAACAACATCAGGAGCACAGCCGTCCAGCCTTTACGCCATTTTTTCTTTTCAGTAAGATAAAACATCCACTTGTGCAATAAGATGTAGATAGTAATAGCTCCCAGCATCGCAGGCAGAAAACTGTATAATTCGAAAAATAAGAGGATGCCCAGCAACAGGATAAGGATAATAAAGAACACCTGGCGCACCCGGTTCTGGTCTATTACATTATTCATAAAGGTGAAATGAGATACTAAAAATAATAAAACCAATTCAGATGATAACTAATAGATGATAGATGACAGATGGTAGTTCTTCAATTTTTAAATGACCTGAATGTATAAAAACCCATCAGGCCAAGAGAACTATTATCTGTCATCTATCAGTTATTATCTACACTTTCACCTCTTTCCACTTTCCTTTTTTAAAATAATACCAGGCGGTAATGGCCAGCACAGTTTCCGCCACCGGTATGGCAATGAAGGCGCCTACCACACCCATATGAAAAACCTTAACCAACAGGTAGGCCAATGGTATCTGCAGCAACCAGAAACAAAACAGGTTGATCCTGGTGGGCGTCTTTGTATCCCCCGCACCGTTCAGTGACTGTATCATCACCATACCGATGCCGTAGAAGATAAAACCGGCACCTATTATTTGTAATGATTGTGCACCAAAGCGAAGGTCTTCCGGTTCACTGGTAAAAATGCCAACGATCGGTTTAGCAAAGAAGATGAACGTAAGCATGACGGCCGACATAAAAATGGCATTGTACTTCGTGGCCAGCAATACACTTTTTTCTGCCCGGTCGGGTTGTTTGGCACCCAGGTTCTGCCCCACCAGAGTTGCAGCTGCATTACTCAGTCCCCAGGCGGGTAAAATAAAGAACACCAGGTTGCGTATAGCGATTTGGTAACCGGCAGACGCATGTGTGCCTCCCGTTACAGCTACTAATTGCGATAATACGATCCAGCTTCCAGAAGCAATAATGAACTGAAAAGTGGCGGGCCAGGCTATTTTTATCAACGATCTCATCAGCGGGAAATCAATGATAAAATGTTCTTTGCTGAAACTGATCGTATTCTTTTTACTCCAGAATAAATGATAACACTGGTACAGCACACCTGTACCTCTGCCTATTACGGTGGCGATAGCGGCTCCTTTTAAACCCAGTTCAGGAAAAGGACCGTACCCATTAATGAGTACAGGGCATAAAATGATATTGATGATGCTGGCGATCCATAAGCTGCGCATGGCCATAGCCGCATTACCAGCACCGCGGAAGATACCATTGATGAGGAACAACAGAATGATGACCACACTTCCACCCAGCATAATGCGGGTGAACACTGTTCCATCCTTTACAACTTCCGGTGTGGCGCCCATCAGGCGGAGAATATCAGGTGCAAAGATCAAACCCGCGGCACTGATAAAAACGGTAGCGATGAGCGACATGATCAACGCCTGCATACCGGCATGAGAAGCGGCGGCCGGGTCTTTTTCCCCCACTCTTCTTGCCACCATAGCGGTAGCAGCCGTACTTAAACCGATGGCGAGTGAATACACGATGGTAATAACGGATTCGGTGAGCCCCACTGTTTGGGTGGCATTGGAACCCAGTTTGCTTACAAAAAATATATCCACCACGGCAAAAACGGATTCAAGACTTAGTTCCAGTATCATCGGGATGGCTAACAAAATGATAGCGCTGCGGATACTTCCCTGTGTATAGTCGTATTCACCGCCCTTCAATGATTGTTTTAGCAGGGCAAAAAAATGAGATATCTTATTTGTATAAGTAGTTTGCGACATGAGTATTTAACGGTTGAAATTATGAAAATGTGAACGAAGGCAGCAATTAAGTGCTGCGGTACAAAAGGATAATAAAGTAGCAGGTTCTTACCCGGGGAAAACCCGGATTACAATGGGAGGCGAACCTTAGCAGATTTTCATATTCGTTTCGTTGAAAGAAATGCGAAGATAGGAGAAATATTTTTCTGGCAAAAAATGGAAAGAGTGTCCGGATAAAAATAGAAGTTCACTTTTTCTTTATCGGGAATTATTAAAACAATGACAACTGCCGCTCATTCTTCACCCCTTTTCTTTTTGTTGTAGAAATGGCTGCCCGGCCAGTTCCCTCGAGGCAAAAAACCGGTGAAGGAGCATAACGGCTGGCCACCACAATATCAATATCGTTTGCATGCGGGGCAAACAATTGCTCCACCAGCTCCGGCGTGTTATTATTTTTTGATAGATGAGACAAGATCAGCAGACGGAGATCCGGAGCTTTATAGTGAAGGAATAGTTCTAAAGCCTGTGCATTGGACAAATGCCCTTCATCACCACTGATGCGTTGTTGTAAATGATAAGGATAGCTGCCATTGCGCAGCATCGTATCGCAATAATTAGATTCTAAAAAAACAGCCTGGCACTGACTAAAATGTTTTATCACCTGCTTGCAGGCAAAACCAATATCTGTGATCACTCCTACATTCACCCCGCTGCCCGATACCACAAAGCTGTGCGGATCTTTTCCATCATGTTTCTTTCTAAAAGGAAGAACGGACAATCCGCCAACAGGTACAGCTTTGCCATGTGTAAATGAGCGGACCAATGATGGAGTCAATGGAATACGGCTGTGCTCCAGGGTGGCAGGGGTAATATAAACTGGCAGGCTGAATTTTTTAGAAAGCCCCGGCACACCAGTTATATGATCAGCATGTTCGTGTGATACAAAAATGGCCTTTACTTTTTCCATGGACAGGCCCAGCTTCAGCATCCGTCGCTCTGTTTCCCGGCAACTAAGCCCGGCATCTACAAGTACCGCCTCTGTATCGTTACCAATATAGTAGCAATTAGCATTGCTGCCAGAATTAAGTGAAGAAATAAAAAGCGGCATAGGAAGGCAAATGTAACACCAAAGAGGGATAGTCTAGGGCCAGAAATCAATAGTCCTGAGCTAATAGTATTATTGACCATTAACTCAGGACTATTGGTTCAGCCCTATTGACTACTTATGCCTGATAACAACACTCCTGGCACCTACCTGCTGGCCGGCGCTGTTCACTACTTCTACTACATATACACCTTCGCTGAAGCCAGAGCCCAGGTTGATGTTCATACTGGTGTATGCTGTAGTGGTAACAAATACCCGCTGTAAAATCCGCTGGCCAAGTGAATTATAAATGTTTAACGTCAGTGATTCATTATTCTGATTATAATATCTCACTACAAACTCACCCTGGTTGGGGTTTGGATATACCCAAAGGTTTTCCCCGGCCAGTCCATTCAGTACAATGTTGGCAGAGGTGGAGATACAACCATTCGGGTCCGTATAGCGGGTGCTGTAAGTGCCAATATCATCCACTCCTAACGGGCCGAGTACCGGTCCGCTTACTCCGCTGATCGGATTGCCATTCAACGACCAAACAAAACTTCCGCCTGTTGGGTTCACCGTGGCAGTGATGGTAGTGGTCTGGTTAGGCAGCAAGCTGAGATAAGGTGATGCAGAAAGCAGAATCGTCGGCAACGGATTTACATATAATGTAGCATGATTAGAATTGATAACAGTGCAAAGCCCTGTCAGCACAGCACGATAGCTGGTGGTATTCATGCTTTGTGTAACGTTAGTTGCCGTGTAAGTAGAAGCTGTTGCTCCGGGTATATTATTCCAGGCAGTGCCATTCCATTGCTGCCATTGATAACTCAGCACATTAGTAGCCGTAACGCTGAAGGTGGCATTGCTTCCTGCGCACACCGTTCTGTTGGCGGGCTGTTGTGTTACTACTGGCAGTTGGCTGTCTGTAACTGTTACGGTAAATGAACAACTGGCTGCGCCGCAGGCATTGGTGGCGGTGAGGTTCACAGTGGTAACACCGAGGTTAAAGGTCAAACCACTGCCGGTACCGGAACCGCTGGCTACTGTCGCGCCTGTTGTGCTATAACTGAACACAGGTGCTGGTACACCGGTAGCCGTTGGCGTGTAGGTTACAGGAGCAGTACAAAGGCCAAGTGTGCTTGGTACAGTTATATTGGCCGGGCAGGTAATGGTCGGTAAAGGATTCACCGTTACGGTAGCGGTTATCGGTGAGCCAGTACAGCCATTAGCTGATGGTGTAATGGTAAAGGTCACTGTAACCGGAGCTGTGGTGGTATTGGTCAGTGAACCACTGATATTACCTGAACCGTTGGGAGCAATGCCGGTCACGGTGGCAGTATTGTCTCTTGTCCATGTATAAGTCGTACCGGTTACGGCACTTGTCAGTGCAATAGTGGTCATGGCAGTGCCGGTGCAAATGGTTTGTGAGGCCGGTGTGGCTACTGCATTCGGTGTTGGGTTAACGGTAATAGTAAAGGTAGCCGGTGTGCCGGTACAGGTGCCTACCGCAGGCGTTACAGTAATAGTGGCAACCACTGGCGCAGCACCTGTGTTCACCGCATTAAAGGCAGCGATATTGCCCGTTCCGTTGGCAGCTAAACCGATCGATGGAGTATTATTTGTCCAGCTGAAAGTAGTGCCTGCTACAGTACCGGTAAATGTTACAGCAGTGGTGGCTGCACCATTACATACTGTTTGATTGGCCGGTTGTGCCACCGTTGGTGATCCCGGGGCAACACTGATATTATCCAGGAATATATTATTACCATACCCATTTGTCGCACGGAATGCTACCCGCACCTGTGGCGCAGGTGAAGTACAAAGATTGATTGCCACGGTTTGCCTTACCCAATCAGCGGCAGCTGGTGTAGTGTAATTAGCGGTGGAAGACCCGGCAGTTGCCAGTGCAGCGCCTGATCTGTCGAAGCTGGTAGCTTGCCAGGTAACTCCGCAGTCTGTGGAATACAATACCTGCAGACGGTCGTTAAATCCGGGGAAATTCTTATGTGCAAGATCAAAAGAAATGAACAGCGTCGAGGCACCTGTAGTATTTACAGAAGGCAATTGCATCTCATCTGTTTGTCCCGTCAGGTTGAAATTGTAATTATCAATAAACATTGATCCTGCATTACCATTACCATTTGCATTTCTTACCCAGGTATTATTTGCGTTTGGATTAAAGATCGTCCAACTCACAGGCGGGAAGGTTACGGCTACAAAATTCTCATTGATATTCGCCAGGCTTGGCAATACAGTAAATGCCATAGAGGCAGTGTCGTTGCCCGGGAGTTGTTCTCCACTACCGCTCGCACTTACAGGGTCTTGTGTATAGGATCTGAATGTATGGTTGCCTGCGGCAGGAGTAAAGGCTGCCAGGGTTACATTGGTAGTAGAGCCTGGTGCCAGCGGTGTATTAATAACCGGCGATACAACAGGTGTACCATTGTCTACTATATATCCCACCCGATAAGAATCCACTGTTTGAATACCGTTATTCCGTACGGTGACTACGGGAGTTATGCTGCCCGCACATTGTACCGCTACCGGGTTGATTATTGCCGTCACCTGCATATCCCTGTCATACTTGGCCGACAGATTAATATTGTCAAGGAAAATGTTATTACTGTACCCGTTGGTAGCCCGGAAGTTTATTATGATAGTGCCGGAAGTGGCAAATGGAGATCCGACCCCAACAAAAATAGCAACCCGCTGATTTCTCCAATCGCCTGCAGCCGGTGTAGTATAATTGGCAGTAGAAGAACCAGCCGTTGCCAGTGCTGCACCGGAGCGGTCAAATACCGGGTTGGTTCCCGAGGCTGTAAATGTAGTTCCGCAATCGGAGGACACCAGTACCTGCAACCGGTCGTTGAGCCCTGGAAAATTCTTATGTGCCAGGTCAAAGGTTAATATAATAGAATCAACTGCTGCAGGAACGGTCAGTAACACTGATCTGAGTTCATCAACCTGGCCTACGAGGTTAAAATTATAATTATCAATAAAAGCAGATCCTGCATTGCCATTTCCGTTGGCGTTTCTTACCCAGGTATTGTTAGCATTGGGGTTACTAATGCTCATATTGGTGGGTGGGAATGTGGCACCGGTAAAGTTTTGCGCAAAAGGTAGTGCCGTTGCGGCCGGAGGAGTAAAGGTCGGGTTGATGGCAATAGTATTATTAGAAGCATTACCATCAGCACCACCATTGGGGTTACTTACTGTAAAGGAAATGGTATTAGCACCAGGCACAGCGGTTGCTCCGGTCAGGGTCACTACCGTATTCTTTCCATAAGCAAGATTCACCGAAAAAGTTTGTGCTGGTAATGGGGTGCCATTCAAAGTCATTTGCACCGTAACAGAAGTAAGTGTGGTGGAGCCACGGTTTTCGATCCGCACTTTTGGTGTAAAAGCACCACTGCAACCACTGAGGGGATAGTTCACAACAGAGCATCCCACTACTTCTGAACCTGTTGGGCTGATCACTTCTATGGCTGCTGCATCCAGCGGTACGGTGCTGGCTGGTAACTGGCAACCGTTGGAAGTAAGATAGCCTGCACGGCAGTTTTCTGTTACCCAATGCATTCTTTCCACCTGTGTATTGGTAAACATTGAATAGCAGGCATCGTCTGTATAGTCCATGTAGTTTTGATACTGTTTACCCGGCGGGTTGGGTGAACTGGCGCAACCAGCCGCCACTGTACCGGACGGGCATCCAGAAGTAGAGGCGCTTTGGGCCGGTGTATCATCTGGCAATGCAAGCACAGGAGCAGGTAGCACACAACCAGGACTGGTCAGTTGTCCCATATCATTTGTGGCAGCACAACCGCCCTGGAAAGTATGGTACAAACCAAAATTGTGACCTATCTCATGCACCGCTGTTCGGGCCAGGTTAAAGGCGCCGATCGTAAAGCAGGGATTATTGGCAAAGGCCTGGTAATTGATACATACACCGTCGGATGTGGCGGTACCAGGACCGATCTCCGGAGCAATGCCCAGCAAGCCGCCGGAAGAAAGTCCCACCCAAACATTGTAATAGTTGGAAGTATTCCAGGGGCTCAATCCGCCTGATGCGAAACTCTTGATCGCCTGCGGCTCTCCAAAGCCGATGGGAACCGATCCCACTCTTCTTTCTATACCACTGGTATAATTGCCGGACGGATCTCTTTTGGCCAGGCAAAAGCGAAGTAATGAATGACCTCTTACACCATAGAATAAAGTACCATTAGTACTGTCCGGATTAAGACCTGAAAAATCGAGATTCAGCCGGTTAATAAAATATTCAATATCAGCGTCTGTTACTATTTGAGGGTTAGGTAATACCACATGCACTACCACAGGTATGGTAACAATGCCTGTGAGTGCTTCTGTTACCGGCGCACCACCGGGATGCGCAGCCAGCCATTGCCTGAAGTCACGTTCCCTCTGTTCCATTTGCATCCTGAACATTGGATCGGTGAGATAGCGTCTTTCGATCGCTTCCTGGGTGGCGCACCGTTGTATAGGGGGAGTTGTGGTGAGATTTTTTTGGGCCATCGCTGGTATTACGCAGACGGCTAAAAGAAGTAGCTGAAGTACTCTTTTCATAGCAGGTGTTTTGGTTAATGAAATCAAAAGATACACATTTTTGGTATTTTTTAAAATATCTGCAGCAAAAATTAGTAAGCGGTTACCGGGCCTTGCACTGCTTTTCTGCATAAAGCTTTTCGTTTATCAAAAAGAGAGTATTTTACAGGATACTATAAACAGCATGAAAGCCCGTTCCATCACCATCATTTCTCTCCTTGTTACAGCAACTGTCTTCCTGGTAAACTGTAACCAGGGCAGCAATACTGCCACTGCAGAAAACCCAAAACAGAAAGATGAACTGATCGCTGTACCTGATACCAGCGCCATTCCAAAAGACGCCTTTGGTGAGATGGTTCGCTATGGAAGGGAATTGCTCATCAGTACAGCTTATTACATCGGTCCGGAAGGGATCAATGGAAACTATACCCGCAACAGGGTGAACTGCACCAACTGTCACCAGGATGCCGGTACCAAACCTTTTTCTTTTAACCTGGTTCAAAG
>JAEUVL010000881.1 GCA_016786965.1 Chitinophagaceae bacterium | reverse complement strand
ACTGAGCACTATACCTATTGAAAATACCCACAGGCTTTACCCTGCGGGTATTTCAATTGAAGAAGTTGGTATTGATTGTCTGGATAGAAAAGGGTTTTATCAGCCCTGTTATTTCAGCACATCAAGCGGTTGGGGGCCGGGTACTCTATTAGTTACCGGCTTGGTTGTTTTCAAATAATAATACATGGCTTTTAGATCTTCGTCGGTCATGTTTTTTAATACAAACCAGGGCATGGGTGGTAGTAATGGCCTGCCCTCATCCAGACCTTTGTACAATCCTTTACGGATCGATTTCATAAACTGTGCCTCGCTCCAGTTGCCAATACCCGTTGCATCACTGGTAATATTAGCTGCATACGATACACCCCAGGGGCCCACCGCCGCTGTTTGACCGGGAGCAAAGAGCGACCATCCTTTTGCCACCGCAGCTTTGTCTACCGGCGGCAGTATGTCGTTTTCCTGAAATCCAGATAAGCGCAGTTCCGGAATTATTTCCGGTCCCATCGGGCCCATTCTTTTGGGGGAATGACAATCGTCGCAACCGGTAGTCATGACCAGGTATTCTCCTCTTTTTACTAAAGCCGTACTATCTTTTTCAGTGGGGCCGTTATCGGCAGAAGACTGATTGCTGCAGGCAATGGTCCACATGGTAACAAAGGCGCCCAGCAGTGTTAGTAAAACAATTGATTTCTTTTGCATAAGAAAGGTTTAATGATGAATGGAATTGATTAATAATAGTATAGAGACTGTAAATAATATTGTAGTGGAGCTATTTAGTTTATTTCGCTCAACCATTGCTGTACAAATGTTCTGGATGTTTCCACCACATCTTTACCTGCACGGTATGCCATTTTCCAGCGGTTGCTTTTGCGTTCATATTGCGGGTTATCAAAAATCTGCTTCCCGTTTTTCAAGGTCGTGGTGGCGGCAAAGTCAATCCCTTCTGTATCCTGCATAAACTGCTCCAGCCTTTTTTTGATAAACAGCAAATGATTGGCCGGGTATTGTTGTTCCCATGCTGCCACCTGGCGATCATAGTTT
>JAEUVL010000847.1 GCA_016786965.1 Chitinophagaceae bacterium | reverse complement strand
TATACCAAGGCCCAGCAGGTATATGAGGATATAATGCCTTACTATAAAGCAGGGAAGGAGTTTGAAGATATTTACTATAAGTATGCATACTGTGCTTATTACCAGGCTGATTACCTGAATGCAGAGAACCTCTTCAAAAGCTATATGGAAATATTTCCAAACAGCCCTAAAGCTGAAGAAGTGGATTATATGAGGGCCTACTCCTTTTACCAGCAATCGCCCAAACCAGAGCTTGACCAAACGAGTACGATCAAAGCTATGGGAATGATGCAGACCTTCATCAATACCCACCCGGGCTCAGTACGCAATAAAGAAGCGACAGAGATCATTGATAAGTGCAGGGGTAAATTGGAAGAAAAGGATTTTAAAGCAGCTGTCTTGTATTATGATCTGGGTCAATTCCGGGCGGCGGGTGTTAGCTTTTCCACCCTGTTGAATAGTTACCCGGAATCGATGAAGGCGGATGAATATAAACTCTGGATCATTAAATCTTACTACCGCTTTGCAGAGCTGAGTGTGGAAGAAAAGCAGGTGGAACGTTTTGAACAGGTGATCAATGAATGTAATGAGTTTACCGACCGGTTTCCTGAGAGCAAATTAAAAAAAGAAGCAGACGAGTTTCTGAATTTATCGCAATCAAATATTAAAAAATTAGGCAATGAGCAAATTAAGACGCCAGCTTAGTGCAGGCATTACTAACAACGTAGAGACCCGCAACCTGGATGATATTAAGGCGAAAACAGGTAACCTGTATGAGTCAATATCCATTGTAGGTAAAAGGGCCAACCAGATCAATATCTCTCTGAAAGAGGAATTGCATAATAAACTGGAGGAGTTTGCCAGCCATACTGACAGCCTGGAAGAGATCCATGAAAACAAGGAGCAGATAGAAATATCCAGGGCGTATGAAAGAATGCCTAACCCGGCCCTGCTTGCTACCCAGGAATTCATGGAAGATAAAGTGTACTTCCGCAGGAGCGAAGACGAACTGTTCAGCTAAGCTATTGGCTGCATTATATTATAAAAGCGACTTGGTTTCAACTGGTCGCTTTTGCTTTTTAGCTGTATTTTTGAAAAGGTATGCTACAAGGGAAAAAAATATTACTGGGGATCACCGGCAGCATTGCTGCTTACAAATCCATTTTCCTGGTACGCTTGCTGGTAAAGGCCGGTGCTGAGGTAAAAGTGATCATGACGCCTGCTGCTAAAGATTTTGTTACCCCGCTCTCTCTCAGTACCCTCAGCCGCAACCCGGTTCTTACTGACCTCTTTGATGAGCAAAGCTGGGCCAACCATGTAATGCTGGGCCGTTGGGCAGATGTGCTGCTGATAGCCCCCCTGAGCGCCAATACGCTGGCTAAGATGGCCTCCGGGCAATGTGATAACCTTTTACTGGCTACATACCTTTCAGCCACCTGCCCGGTGGTGGTGGCCCCGGCCATGGATGAGGATATGTGGCATCACCCAACTGCTAAGGAGAACTGTAAAAAACTGGAATCTTTCGGAAACCGGGTCATTCCTGTGGAGAAAGGTGACCTGGCCAGTGGCCTGCATGGTGATGGACGGATGGCTGAACCAGAGCAGATCGTTCAGTATCTGGTCAGTAATTTTTTTTTGACCAGCCCGGTAGCCGGTAAAAAAGCGATCGTAACTGCTGGCCCCACATACGAACCTATTGATCCGGTTCGTTTTATCGGCAACCATTCCTCTGGCAAGATGGGTATTGCGATAGCCAAAGAATTGCAGCATCGGGGTGCAGATGTAACGCTGATATTGGGACCAACAACCTATGATTTTAGTGAGAATGGAATTAAACTGAAACGAGTGACCACGGCGGCAGAAATGTATGCCGCCAGCCATGATTTGTTTGACAGGGCGGATATCGCCATTATGGCCGCGGCAGTGGCCGATTACTCACCCGTAACTGCTGCTGCTGAAAAGATCAAGAAAAAGGAAGATGGCCTTACCGTGGAACTGGTTAAAACAAAAGATATTCTTAAGAGCCTTGGCGAAAAGAAAAAACCAGGGCAGGTGTTGGTAGGGTTTGCATTGGAAACAAATAATGAAAAACAAAATGCGCTGGATAAGTTGACCAGGAAAAATGCCGATATGATCATTCTGAATTCACTGAACGATGCCGGGGCTGGTTTTGGACATGATACCAATAAGATAACTATATTCGACAAAGGAGGTAATGAGATCAGCTTTGCAGCCAAGCCCAAAAGCGAAGTGGCAAAGGATATTGTTGACACTATAATCCGTCTTTATTATGCTTAAAAAATATGTAGCCGTAGCGGTGCTGGTATGCAGCTCCCTTTTTGCACAAGGGCAGGAGTTGCAGGCCCGTTTTTCTGTGATCACCAGTAAGGTAAGCACCCAGATTGATAAGAAGGTATTTCAAACCCTGCAAACGGCACTGACCAATTTTTTAAATAACCGGCGCTGGACGAATGATGCATTTCAGCCAACAGAGAAAATTCAATGTAATTTCCTGCTTACCATAGAGCAGGACCTGGGTAATAATGTGTACAAAGGCAAACTGACTGTACAGGCTGCCCGCCCGGTGTATAATACCAGCTACGATTCTCCGCTCATGAATTATCTTGATGATAATGTGGTTTTCCGGTATGTGGAGTTTCAGCCCGTCGAATTTAATGAGAACAGGGTACAGGGAAACGATCCGCTGGTAGCAAATATTACAGCGGTACTGGCGTATTACGTCAATATCATTCTTGGTCTTGATTATGACTCATTCTCCTTAAAAGGAGGTGATGCTTATTTCCAAAAGGCCTGGAACATTGTAAATAATGCGCCGGAAAGCAAAGACATCACCGGCTGGAAATCATTTGAAAGCCTGCGTAACCGCTACTGGCTGGCAGAGAACCTCAATAGCAGCCGCTTTACCCTCATTCACGATGCGATCTATAACTACTACCGCTCTGGTATGGATATTTTTTACGAGAACGAAGACGCCGGCAGGGGCGGCTTGCTTAACAGCCTCAATTTTTTAAACACGATCAACAATGAGAATCCCAACTCAATGATCATGCAATTCTTTTTCCAGGGGAAAAGCAATGAATTGGTAAAAGTATTCAGCAAAGCCACTGCCGAACAAAAGACAAGAGCAAAAGATATTCTGACAAGAATAGACATTACTAATTCCGCCGCTTACAAAGAGTTGAAATGAGACTAGTCCCGCTGTTTCTTTTTTTTATTATTGGTTTTGCAGCCTGCGGCAACAAAGACAGGGTGCCGGGTGATATAATACCACCTGATAAAATGGAAGCCGTACTGTGGGATATGATGAGGGCTGACCAGTTCCTGGCAGATTATGTACTGAACAAGGACAGCTCTGCCGCCAGTGAAAAGGAAAAGAAGAATATCAGGATGTACCAGCAAATATTCAGTTTTCATGAAGTAACGAAAGAAGAGTTTTCCAAAAGTTTTGATTACTACCGTGCACATCCGGTACGGTTAAGGACCATTATGGATTCTATTCAAAATAAGAAATTAGGCGTACCTGTTGTTGCCGCTGTTAGTGCCAACGATACGGCTAAAAAAGCGCCGGATACAATAAACAGATCACCGATACCGGCCACTCTCCCTGTTACCACCAGACCCGTTGATACCAGCAGGGCTCGTAAAAAGATACAGGCGATAAAACCAGATTAATAAGCTGGGCATATTGATGGTAGTGGCATGCTCCTCATCGAACAACGCAATTATATTTTCGATTCATACGCTGCACTTTATTACTGCTGTAAGACTTGTATTTACTTGTACTAAGTTCCCTAATTTTATGGCTCAATATTTTTCCAATGAATAAAGTAGTGGCAAATGCGGCTGATGCTGTACAGGATATCAGGGATGGTGCAGTATTGATGTTGGGGGGC
>JAEUVL010000657.1 GCA_016786965.1 Chitinophagaceae bacterium | reverse complement strand
TCAGGTACCTATGCAGCCACAGCGGCCTTGTTCAGGAATAATGGTGATAATACGTTTACCCGAATCAATATACCGGGAATGCCGAATGCAGGCAGGGGAAGTTGTGCTATTACGGATATTAATGGTGACGGACGTCCGGATATTACCTATTCAGCATCTGTAAACCTTACCCCTGCAGGCGCTGTGTGTAAGATATATTTGAATAATGGCAGTTTCTCTTTTACGGAACTAACGAATAATTTGCCAGGACTCATGGCTTCTTCCATGGACTGGTTTGATTATGATACAGACGGTGATCCGGACCTGGTGATGAACGGGTATAATGCTTCGGGCAGTCTGTCTGGCTTATATAAAAATAATGGAGGAGGCGCTTTTACTTCGGTAAGCATGCCTCCTTTTTTTGCCACCAGTTCGGGCATGGTGCAATGGGTGGATGCCAATGGTGATGGCCGGATGGATTTTATCAATACAGGTGTTACGACCCCCGGTAATGTAAATGGTATTGTACCGGAGCTGCTGATCAATAATGGGGGCGATAATTTTACCCGGCTTATTACTAATATGCCTGCCCGTGCTATCAGCTTTATAGACGGGTATGACTATGACAGGGACGGAGATGCTGATTTTGTATACAGCGGATTGATTCCTTCTACACCCAATACCGATGTGGCCGTATATAAGAATAATGGCGGAGGAAATTTTACCCGGGTAGCCTACCGAACTGGTGTGCAATGCCTGAGTACGGTAAAGTGGATAGATCTTAACCTGGACAACCGGAAAGACCTTTTTGTCTGCGGACGCACGGAGAATAATCCCAGTTATGTGTTGATGAATATGGATGCGGATTCTTTCAGGCTGGCCAGCTATCCTTTTGTTTCTTATACTAACACCAGCGGGCAGAATGTGTTGGTAGAGGACTTGAATAATGACGGTCTGCCTGATTTTATGTTTGCCGGCCCATTGGATGACCAGGATTGCGCAGAAGGGAATTCATCTGCACTTATTCTTTCAGAAGGCTGGAAGCGGAAACCGTTTACGGGATTTACCAATGTCTTTGATTTTCGTTCCATACCCAGTTCAGCGGTAACGGCGAATTCATTCTGGCGCTGGGGTGATGTGGATAATGATGGTAAGAAAGATGTGATCCTGACAAAAAACAATGAACCATTACGGGTGTTTAAGAATAACGGGGGCAATAATTTTTCCCTGCTATACTCTGGTCGTATCAACAATGCTAAATCGTATGATCAATGCGGTGTGGTGGACATAGATAATGATGGTACGAACGAATTATATGTAATGCCAAATAAGTTGTACAAATGGAATGGCAGCAGCTTTACCACGTTGTATGAAGCAACCGGTATAGGGTGTGAAGGTCAGTTACTCATTACATGCGACGGATATTTTGATTTTGGCGATTATAATAAAGATGGTTTTACCGATGTGGTATTTGTACAAGGCGGCTTTGTATATGTATTACGCAATAATGGAACAGGACGGTTTGTGAATGATTACCCTTCCTATCTTGATGCATTGGGAACCCCGGATGCATCAGCC
>JAEUVL010000814.1 GCA_016786965.1 Chitinophagaceae bacterium | reverse complement strand
GGTTGGTTTTTTTCGGAGATGGGACGCTAAAGTAGAAGCTATTTTTTTATTCCGCAAGTTTTTTACTGTTTATTTAAAAAAAACTACTGCGTAGAATCAAGAAATGGATACGTATTTTTCCCATCCGGGCCGCAAACATTGCCATCCTACATAATATCATCACCTTAAAATACTTATTTCATGAATTTCAGGGATGAGGGCTCCCTAAACCAACTGGCATGATCAAAAAATTTAGTGTATCCATTACAGAATGGTTGAACCAGGCAGGCCTTAAATAGAAAATGGGCAGGCCTTTTTTGGGCCTGCCCATTGTTCAATAATCTTCAGTGTATTAGTCTTTCTGTTTTTGTTCTGCTGCTTTTACCCTCTTTTCCAGTTGGATAACATACAGTGTAAGTTCTTCTACTTTTTCCAATAAGGCCCTTGTCATTTGCCCCATATCAATTCCTTTCTTTTCAATTTCGGCTGCGGATGGAACATTTGGCAGGTGTTTATTTTTCCGGATACTTTCCTCAAGGTCGGCAATGGACATCAGCGGATAGTTATCTTCAAACACGTAGTCTGGCCAGCTGGTACTGTTTTGCATCACCAGGTTCTCACACATAATTTCTCCATCAACACTCCACTCATAATTAGTTGCGATCCTGGCGGAGTTGCTCCCGATCAGGCCGGCTCCATTTAAATGAAATTTTGCATTAGGTGTGTAGGTGCCTACGCCTGTATTGCCCCATGATGGTTGCAACACGAGGTAGTTATTGGCATTACTGTTTGACCATATGACTATTGAAGTATCTGTTGGAAAAACTGCGCCTCCGAATGCGGCTTCATTAGAGGTATAGAAGTTTATACCGGTACCGCCAAGGTTGATGGTACGTCCATAGGTAGAGCCATTATAACCGATACCCATGCGGCCATCATCCCTTACCCGCATGAGGGTATCCCCTACACTGTTGCGCAATAAGAAAGTATTAGTAGAGGATGTGGTACCCGCACCAATTACATCCAGCCTGCCCAGCGGGATGCCGGGTCCGGAAAAACCACCTATTCCCATATTACCATTCTGGCTGAAATAGTGCCTTGGAGTGATAGTAGTACCTCCATTGGTGGTGGTGTACCAGCGGAGGTCTGCTCCTGCTCCGGTGGTGGCCATCTGCCATTCATTGGCGCCCTGGTAACCGAAACGTATAAGACCGGTGCTTGACTGAACAAAGAGATCGCCCCCGTTTATATGAAGAAGGTATGCCGGACTGGTGGTACCGATACCTACCTGACCACTGGGATTAATCGTCATCCTTGGGTTGGATTGTATGGTGAGATGCAGTTTACCAAGTGTATTTCCTGCTCCGGTACCAAAGTCAACATCTTCGGCGGTGCCAGAATAGGAGCCGATATAACCCCGGTACACATCCCCTTCAAAGATGCCCATGTACATGGGTGCGGAGCCGTTAAACTGGCCTACATAATTGGAAGTTGTTTTGACATCCAGTCTTGCAGCGGGTACAGTGGTCCCGATACCTACATTCTGTGCAAAGGACAGATTAAAAAATGTAATGGCAATAATGATTGAGAGAAGTTTCCTCATAATGAGTGTTTAATGGTTAAGTGTGTTAGACTATAAAATAATCTTTGATAAAGTTAATATTATTATCAATATGCAGAATAATGGGGTATAAATGCTCTCCGGGGCCGGAAGCCTGGTTTTAAGGCTACACGGAACTCCCGGATCGAGGGATATGCGATTTATGCAACAGATTAATCTTATTTGTTCCGGGAGTTTTATCTTCTATTTTTGTAGTTGATGTTTAACCCGCAAAGAATACTCGTACTGGCCCCGCATACGGATGATGGTGAACTTGGTTGCGGAGGCACCATTGCTAAATTCTGTGCTGAGGACAAGGATGTGTATTATGCCGCCTTTTGTCTTTGTGCCAAATCGTTGCCAGCCCATCTGCCAGCTGACACCCTGGCAAATGAATGTAAAAAAGCTACCCGCATTCTTGGTATTCAATCTGCCAATCTGTTCCTGTTTGACTATGAAGTGAGGGAGTTACCTGCTGCCCGCCAGCAGGTACTGGAGGAACTGGTGAAACTTAATAAGCAACTGGAGCCGGACATGGTTTTATTACCTGCCGCTTCTGATATACACCAGGACCACCAGGTGATACACCTGGAAGGGATGCGGGCTTTTAAGCATGCGACGATGGCGGGGTACGAATTACCCTGGAACAACAGTAGTTTCCGCACCAGTTATTTCAGCCGATTATCTTCTGACGACCTCTCAAAAAAGATCAATGCCTTACATGCGTATGAGTCGCAGGCGCACCGCAACTATATGCAGGAAGATTTTATCCGTTCGCTGGCCCGGGTAAGGGGTGTGCAATGTGATACTGATCATGCGGAGGCATTTGATATTTATAAATTCATCATGTAAGGCTTTCCCCGGGGTGATGGAGGCTGGTGAAGGGTGAACTGCCGGCGGGTCAAGGTGGATTTTTCCAACCACAACAGTAATTATTTCTGCGCCAAAGCGAATTTCCTCTCTGCGGATGCTCTAACGCTGCGAGCGGATGCTCTAACGCTGCAAGCGGATGCTCTAACGCTGCAAGCGGATGCTCTAACGATCCAAGCGGATGCTCTAACGCTGCGAGCGGATGCTCTAACGCTGCGAGCGGATGCCCTAACACTGCGAGCGGGTGCCCTAACACTGCGAGCGGGTGCCCTAACACTGCGAGCGGGTGCTCCAACACTCCGAGCGGATGCTCCAACACTCCGAGCGGATGCTCCAACACTCCGAGCGGATGCTCTAACACTCAGAGCGGATGCTCTAACACTCAGAGCGGATGCTCTAACACTCCGAGCGGATGCTCCAACACTCCGAGCGGATGCTCCTACACTGATCGCCAACGGCAACTTCCTCATCGCCAAAGCGAACTTCCTCATCGCCAATGGCAATTTCCTCATCGCCAAAGGGAACTTCCTCATAAGCTGAAGGAGCCTGGTTAAGGGCAAAGAGAGATTTTTCCCGGAGCCGAGAAAAAACTTCGCCGGTGATTGGAGCTGGCTTTATCAGGCCCCCTGTTAATTTCCCTGCGGGGAGGGCAATCGTTGTTGTTCCGGTGGAGTTATCGGGGTACCGTTCCTGTTGATGGGTATTATCCTCAAGTCTCTTGGTGGTGAGCCTGCTGTTGTGCAGCCTGCTATATAGGCTTCAAATTTAGACCCGGCCTTCACTTCAAATCCAGGATTGAGGGTAATGCTGCCGCCGGAGTTA
>JAEUVL010000762.1 GCA_016786965.1 Chitinophagaceae bacterium | reverse complement strand
AATGGCCAACCAACCAGGAGTTTTGGTGTTATTATATATGTTGGTTGGTTTAAGGTTTGCTTTCCGCCTTTGGCGGAAAGGATTAAGAGATCCTTCCCGTTTGCGGGGAGGATTTTTTTTATGCAATAGCCTATTTTCGTTGTTCATGCATACCCGGCTCACCACATTGCTGTTGTTCTTTTGTTTGCAGGCATCCGGGCAAACGCTGGGTGGCAATTCTGTATTTAATTTCTTAAAACTACCCCATACTCCACAGTTAACGGCCCTGGGCGGTGTCAATATATCACAGTCATCAGATGATGCGGGCATGGCATATAATAACCCAGCTTTATTTACACCGGCCATGCATACACAAATGAATGCTGTGTTCAATAGCTTTTATTCCGGTATCAAGGTCTATCATTTATCAATGGGCTACCGGCATGAAAAATCACAAACCAATTTTGTATGGGGCCTGAATTATTTCAACTATGGCAATGCCACCGAAACCGATCCGTCAGGCAATGTGCTGGGAAGATTCAGACCAACTGATTGGGTAATGCAGGTATCGGCATCGCGGAAGTATTTAGAAAAATGGCATTATGGCGCTTCACTCAAGTTCATCAACTCCAGTTATGGACAATACCGGTCCACCGGATTGGTCACAGATGTAGGTGTGTTGTTTAAGGACACAGCCAACCTCTTTACAGCAGCAGTGCTGGTAAAAAACCTGGGTATTCAATTAAAGAAATACGGGGGATCCGAACCGGATGATCTGCCCTTTGACCTGCAAATAGGATTTACTAAAAGGCTGGCCAGGGCCCCATTTGGTTTTTCAGTCACCGCCCAGCGGGCCCACCGGTTTGATATAGTATATAATGATACGGCGTTTAATAATGAAAATGGGTTTCCCAACAGCAGCACAAATAAATTCTCCTTCAGCAAGCTGATCAATCATTTTGTTCTGGGAGCTACTATATATGGTGGCGACCGGGTGGAGATAATGGCAGGATATAATTTTCTCCGGCGCAACGAGCTTAGTATTGGCAATAGTGCCAATGGCCTCAACGGGTTTTCAATAGGGGCTGGCGTATTGCTGGGCAAACTGCAGGTACGCTATGCCCGTGCATATTACCAGGGTAATACGGCGTATAACCAACTGGGATTGAATCTCAAACTCAACGGGTATTTTGGGCTCGGCAGGCTGGGCCAGAAGGTTGGATGGTGATCTTTAGGGAGATTTACTACAGCGTCAGGAGCGCTTCCGGCACGCATACTACACAAAATGGTGATAAAATTACCCTATATGTGGTATTTAGGATATAAATACAAACCCTAACTTTATGGTAGAATTTATTCTGCTTAGTACCCTCCACTTTTTTTTAAACCATTAAACACAATTGTATATGAGAATCTTTCTCGTTGCCTTTGCAATTTTAGCAATCAGCACATTATCTTTTTCCCAGAATGTAGGTATCGGAACCGTTACACCCGCAGCCAAGCTCGACGTAAAAGCAAACA
>JAEUVL010000761.1 GCA_016786965.1 Chitinophagaceae bacterium | reverse complement strand
GCTGCCCAAGCCCTGAATTTTTCCCAATCAGTTTTATCACCGGTTATGAATGCTTCTTCCACGCCGTTAGTACGCATAGCTCTCCATTTGTAGTGATCACCATTCAGCCATACCCGGGTAATGTTCTCAAAGTTTTTATCTTCTGCTACCTCATTTGGCGGCAGGTGATTGTGATAATCGATAATGGGCATGTCTTTAGCATACTCATGATACAGGCGTTCTGCTGTCGCATTGGAAAGCAGAAAATTTTCGTCCAAAAATTTTTTCATCGTTCAAAATTTATAATGATACACCTCTCTTCCATGGAATAAAATCATCCTGGTTCAATTGAACTGCTTTTGGGATCACTTCTCCGCTTGCGGCTTTGATGCAATACTCCAATATAGCTTCACCCATTTGCTCAATTGTCTTTTCGCCTTCGATCACCGGACCACAATCAATATCTATAATGTCATTCATTCTTTTAGTCAAATTGCTGTTGGTCGATACTTTGATGGTAGGACAAACAGGATTACCGGTGGGTGTTCCCAAACCTGTAGTGAATAAGATGAGTGTAGCGCCACTGGCCGCTTTACCGGTGGTAGCTTCCACATCATTGCCGGGAGTGCAAACCAAACTTAAACCCGGTTTTGTCGCAGGTTCTGTATAGTCCAAAACATCCACGACAGGTGAAGTGCCACCTTTCTTTGCCGCCCCCGCACTTTTTATAGCATCGGTGATCAATCCGTCTTTAATATTTCCGGGAGAAGGGTTCATAGAAAAGCTGGATCCGGCATTGGTAACGATCTCATCATAGCTTTTCATCAGCTTCATAAACTTGCGGGCTGTTGCTTCGTTTATAGAACGGTCAACAAGTTCCTGTTCCACTCCGCATAATTCGGGAAATTCTGCTAACAGAATCTTACCTCCCAGTGCTACAACAAGATCTGAACAATATCCCACAGAAGGATTGGCAGAAATACCGCTGAAGCCGTCACTGCCGCCGCATTTTACACCAATGCATAGTTTATCCAAAGCAGCTGGTTTTCTTTCCAGTTTATTTATTTCAATTAATCCTTCAAATGTTTTTCTTATCGCATCAGCGATCAGTTGCTCTTCGCTTTGTGATTGCTGTTGTTCAAAAATGAACAATGGTTTATCAAAATTGGGATTATGTGCTTTCAGGTCATTCAGAAAATCCTGCGTCTGTAAATTCTGACAACCCAGGCTTAAGACTGTTACGCCACCCACATTCGGATGATCTGCATATGCTGATAATAATTTACTGAGTATGGCAGCATCTTGTCGGATGCCGCCACATCCACCCTGGTGATTCAAAAATTTTATTCCATCCACATTCTTAAATGGACGGTAATGACCAGCGGAAGAAGGGGAGAGGCTGATGCTGTCTAACTGATCTCCCTTCTTGTATGCATCCAGTAAATGGTGGGTGTATTGTTTGTACTTGTCTGTCACTGCATAGCCCAGCTCATTATGCATAGCTTCCCGGATAACATCTAAATTTCTGTTTTCACAAAATACAGTGGGAAT
>JAEUVL010000723.1 GCA_016786965.1 Chitinophagaceae bacterium | reverse complement strand
TAGTTTCAATGGCAGCATAGCGGGCAACGGGGCTATACTGAACTGGAAGACCGCAAATGAAGAATCATTGCACCTTTTTGAAGTGGAGTGGAGCCTGAACGGCACCAGCTGGCAGCAGATCAGCACGGTAACCGCCCGTGGTGGATATGGTGGCGGGGCTGATTATACCACATCACATACCCTATCCAGCGGCATTAATTTTTGCCGGTTGAAAATGATAGATCTCGACGGACGCTATACCTATAGCAGCATCCTGAGGCTCGTGAAAGATGAGAAAACAGGGATCACCCTGTATCCAAATCCCGCCTCCGAAACTGTTATCCTGGCAATGCAGGGAACAGGTCCGGCACGAATAAAAATATACAGTGCTTCAGGACAGATAGTTTATAATAAAGAAACGAATAGCAATTCACTGGCAATGAATATTGCTCATTTACCATCCGGTTTTTACACCGTAGAGATTAGCAGGGATGGTGTTATTTCGAGGGAAAAATTAATGAAGAAATAGGTTCCCGGTTTTATATGATCTGCAAAGCTGCTTCCCCGGAAGCAGCTTTTTTATTTAATGATGGCCGGTACAGGCCGGCCCTTCCGTTTCTTATATTTGCAGCGAAGAGAGCATATTATGCAGGACATTGAACCGTTTTATAACTGGCGGTATATTTATATCAGCGAAGACGATCAGCGGTCGCCTTTTTATGGGCGTACCTATTCCGAGTTTGAGTTTTCCCAAACAGTCTACAACTATTATATCCATCCGCAATGGGATGATTTTGGCAGCCGCACCCTGTACCTCAAAGTACTGATAGCCGACTATGACGAAAAATATGCAGTGATAGAAATGATCGGCGAATGGAATGATGCTATTGAGAATGACATCATGGAACTGAAAAGAGAGGTGCTGGAGAAATTCATGCACGAAGGCATTTTTAAATTCATCCTGGTAGGGGAGAATGTACTCAATTATCATAGCGATGGAAAAGATTATTACGAAGAACTGTTTGAAGAAGTGACCGATGAAAATGGCTGGGTGGTTTGTTTAAATATGCCCGAGCAAACACAGTATGATTTTAAACATGCCAAACTGAACCGGTATGTGGAGCTGATGCAGCTCGACAATTGGCGAACCTATAAACCTTTTCATTTGTTTAAAAAGATCGATAACGAATTAAAGGCCCGGTTGGAGCTTTAGCCTGTCAATTATTAATTAGTAATTATTAATTAATAATTGACAACTGGATAGTATTTTTGCCAAAATTGATTACTCCCCCTAAGAATATTGCTTATGAAATGGTCTGAAATGTTTACTTCCTCGGTCGGCAAGAAATGGGTGATGGCTTTGACTGGTTTATTCCTGATTATTTTTCTGATAGTGCATGCTGGTATCAATGCCTGTATATGGGCCAATGATGGAGGCACGATGTTCAACAAGGCCGCCCATTTCATGGGGAGTACCGTCCTCATCAGGATTGCAGAGATAGGCCTCTTCCTGGGCATATTCCTCCATATCATACAGGGATATATGCTGGAATTGCAGAACCGCAGTAAAAGAAAGCAGGGATATGCAGTACCCATGGGCAACAAGGGCAGCAAATGGTACAGCCGCAGTATGGCCCTGCTGGGAACCATTTTACTCATGTTCTTCATTTTGCATTGGTGGCATTTTTGGGTACCCGCCCGCTTCATTGGACATGAAGAGCTTACTGAAATTAATATTAACGGGGTGCACATGCATAATATGTATAACCTTATGCAATTCACCTTTAGTGAATTGTGGGTGGTGCTGGTATATGTATTTGCCTGCTTCTCTTTATGCTGGCACCTGGTACATGGGTTTCAGAGTGCATTCAGAACAGTGGGAGTGAGCAATTCAAAATACCTGACACTGATAAAGAATGTGGGTATTGGCTATTCCGTTATTATTTCGCTGGCCTTTGCCATGATGCCGGTAAGTATGTATTTGGGATGGGTTTGATAAATAAGAATTCAAAAATTCAAGAGGGATTGCGGTAGTCACTTTTTTAACTTTTGATTTTTGAATTCGGACAGTAGTGAACTGAACAGTGAAAGGTGCGATGCAACTCCGATGCTATGAAGACCGGAGCTTTATGAATTAGAATAAATAGCACATTAGCATATTATCACATTATCAACTTGATTTATGTTGGATTCAAAAATTCCCGCAGGTAAGTTAGAAGAGAAATGGACAGATTATAAAGGCCATTGCAAATTGGTGAACCCGGCCAATAAGCGTAAACTCGAGATCATTATTGTAGGTACAGGGTTGGCCGGCGCTTCGGCAGCCGCATCCCTGGGCGAACTGGGCTACAAAGTGAAAGCTTTCTGCTTCCAGGATTCCCCCCGCAGGGCGCATAGTATTGCGGCACAGGGTGGTATCAATGCCGCCAAGAATTATCAGAATGATGGAGACTCTGTTTTCCGTTTGTTTTATGACACGGTAAAAGGAGGCGACTACCGGGCAAGGGAAGCCAATGTACATCGCCTGGCCGAAGTAAGTGTGAATATCATCGACCAGTGCGTGGCGCAGGGTGTGCCTTTTGCCAGGGAATACGGCGGATTGCTCAACAACCGCTCCTTTGGCGGTACTCAGGTAAAAAGAACCTTTTATGCGGCCGGGCAAACCGGTCAGCAATTATTGATAGGCGCTTACCAGGCACTGGAACGTCAGGTGGCATTGGGAAATGTGACCATGTACAGCCGTCATGAAATGCTGGATGTGGTAATGGTGGATGGAAAGGCAAGAGGCATCATTGCCCGCAACCTGGTAAATGGAGAACTGGAAAGACATTTTGGTCATGCTGTATTATTATGCACCGGTGGATATGGTAATGTGTTCTATCTCTCCACCAATGCAATGGGTAGCAATGTAACAGCGGCCTGGAAAGCACATAAGAAAGGCGCAACGTTTGCAAATCCCTGCTTTACCCAAATTCACCCCACCTGTATTCCTGTAAGCGGCGATCATCAATCGAAACTTACATTAATGTCGGAATCATTAAGAAATGACGGTCGGATATGGGTACCCAAACAAAAAGGCGACAAACGAAAAGCAAATGATATTCCAGAGGAAGAAAGAGATTACTACCTGGAAAGAAGATATCCCGCATTTGGAAATTTAGTGCCACGGGACGTAGCATCAAGAGCTGCCAAAGAAAGATGTGATGCGGGTTATGGTGTTGGAACTACAGGCCAGGCAGTGTATTTAGATTTTAAATATAACCTGATAAACAAATACGGTAAAACAGAAGCCGGAAAATTAGGAATTGAAAACCCGGATATAGAAACATTGATGCGGTTGGGCAAAGAAGTGGTGAAAGAAGAGTACGGGAACCTGTTTGACATGTATGAAAAAATTACCGGCGAAAATCCATACGAAGTACCAATGCGGATATACCCGGCGGTACACTACACCATGGGTGGCCTGTGGGTGGATTATGAGTTAATGACGAATATAAAAGGGTTGTACTGCCTGGGTGAAGCAAATTTTAGCGACCATGGAGCTAACCGTCTCGGTGCATCTGCTTTGATGCAGGGCCTCGCTGACGGATATTTTGTGATACCCTACACCATCGGTAATTACCTGGCAGATGAGATTGCCACCAAACCTATACCTACAACGCATGAAGCCTTTGAGCAAACAGAGAAAGCCGTGGCAGACAGGATCAACACATTAATGAACATTAAGGGAAAGCAAACGGTGGAGAGTTTTCATAAGCGGTTGGGTAAGATCATTTGGGAATATTGCGGCATGTCACGCAATGCAGCCGGATTGACACATGCAATAGCAGAAGTACAGGCATTGAAAAAGGAATTTTGGAGTGATGTCAGGATACCAGGTGGAATAAATGAAATGAACCCCGAACTGGATAAAGCAGGCCGTGTGGCAGACTTTATCGAACTGGGAGAACTGATGTGCAAGGATGCACTGAACAGAAATGAAAGTTGTGGTGGTCACTTTAGAGAGGAAAGCCAGACAGCCGAAGGCGAAGCAGAAAGAAAAGATGATGAGTTCGCCTATGTAGCGGCCTGGGAATATAAAGGAGAGAGTGACTGGCAATTGCATAAAGAACAATTGAATTTTGAAGTAGCGAAGCCAACACAGAGGAGCTATAAATAATAATTCCGGCAAAGGAACATGGGGTGGAGGATGAATGCTCGGGATAGTTTCGGTGTTAGCTTTTGTAGCATTTAAATAAAATCATTATCGACGGATGTGTGACTAATTTCCACACTTCCATATTTATCACATTTACACATTTTGTAGTTTATGGAGCATTATAGCATGAATCTTACACTCAAAGTCTGGAGGCAAAAGAACAAAGACAGTAAAGGAGCTTTCGAAACCTACCCCGTGAAGAACATTTCTTCAGAGATGTCTTTCCTTGAAATGATAGATGTACTCAACGAAGAATTGATCCGGGAGGGAAAAGACCCAATAGCATTCGACCATGACTGCCGCGAAGGTATCTGTGGTATGTGCTCCATGTATATCAATGGCAGGCCGCACGGGCCCTGGCAACAAAACACTACCTGCCAGCTACACATGAGGGCTTATAAAGATGGTGATACCATCGTTATTGAACCCTGGAGGGCCAATGCATTTCCAGTATTGAAAGACCTGGTGGTGGACCGCTCTTCTTTCGACCGCATCATCCAGGCAGGTGGTTATATCTCTGTCAATACCGGTAGTGCCGTGGATGCCAATGCAGTGCCTGTAGAAAAAGATAATGCCGATGCGGCCTTTGCAGCAGCGGCTTGTATCGGTTGCGGCGCTTGTGTGGCCGCTTGCAAGAATTCATCAGCGCTGTTATTTGTGTCCGCTAAAGTGTCTCACCTGGCTTTGTTACCGCAAGGCGGACCTGAAAGAAAATCAAGAGCCATGAACATGGTGGCACAAATGGATAAAGAAGGCTTTGGTTCTTGCACCAATACCGGGGCTTGCGAAGCAGTATGTCCCAAAGGAATTTCTATCGAGAACATTGCCCGGCTGAACAGGGAGTACATGATGGCAGGGGCTGGGTCGGATAAATAAATGGCAATTAGCTAAACAGAAAGGTCCATTGGTTGCAATGGGCCTTTTTTATTGTCAAAACGACAACGTGGCTTTCAGGAAGGCGGCCCATAAAGGATCAGTACCGGTCTCTTTCATCAGTAATATACCGGGCCCTATAGATACTTTACTGGACAGGTTATAATTCAGGTCTAGTCTGCCGCCCAGATTGAACCGGGTGTTGCCATCATACATACCAACGGCAGGCCCGCCGGTCAATGCAAAAGATATTTTGGGAGAAGGGATAAAAAATGCTCCTGCAAAAGCATGAATAAATAAATAGCCCGGATAGGTATAGGAATAGCCGCTCACCGTTTCTTTTTTGCCCAGGTAATAAGCCACACCGCCGTTATAGGTAAAAGCGATCTTCAGTTTGGATAATAAAGAAACAGTATGATAAGAAGGAGTTACACTTATCCCAAGCCCTGCAACATGAGTAGAGGCAAAATCGCCAACGGGCACCAGTACACCTGCTGAAACAGCAATTCTTAAACCTTGGCGGGTGGCTTTTCTCACCGTATCGGATTGGCCCATGACAGGAACGAAAAGGAAATGAACAAAAAATAACAGCAAACTTCCTTTCATATGCAGTAGGTAAACGGTTCAGTAGTTATTTCCGCACGATAATGAAAGTGCCTTTCAGATCATGCTTTTGATTGTTACGGGTGTCAGTAGCATTGATCACCCAGGCGTACACACCGCTGTCTTGTGGCACCCCGTTCAGCTTACCATTCCAGCCAATGCCTTTTTCAGTGGTTTCAAATATCTTTTGTCCCCAGCGGTTATAGATCATAAAACGCTGCAACGTGAATTCTTTGGTAATGATAGGACGTACCAGGTCATTCAATCCATCATTGTTAGGAGTAAATCCAGTCGGCATATAAATGCCCGGGAGTGGCCGCAATTTTATAGATACATAACCTGAATCAACACAGCCCGCATCATTGCGTACAACCACTTTATATTTTATGTTATTGCCGGGGGTGGCAACAGGATTGGCGATCGTACTGTCTGAAAGCCATTTGTTAGGGCTCCAGGCAAATGTGTTTCCTCCGCCGGTCACATTCAGTTGCACACTTTGTCCTGCGTCTATTTCCTGGTCAGGAGAGGGGACTATGTTCAA
>JAEUVL010000713.1 GCA_016786965.1 Chitinophagaceae bacterium | reverse complement strand
TCAGAAACTCAAAAAGAGAGATAACAGCACTAAGCATCACCAACTTTGGAGCAACTGACGTCAGGTTTAAAAAGATAAATTAACGACCCCTAACCTTGTATGGGCAATAGGGTGGAGCGATGAATATATGCCCGGCTTTTTATCTGCACTATTTAACTTTATCAAATAATCAGGCAACAACCAACCGTTCTATATCACTAAACCAACACAATAATTATGGAAGACTCCGATAGAGATTGGAAGTTGAGATTGCGATATGGGCAACTGGTTACTCCCTATATACATTATACTGTTATTGCCGAAGGAGAAGTAAATGAATTGACAGATGGATTTGAATGCCCAAAAGGAAAAGCTTTTATGGGAATGAAGATTTGGGCAGAATCACAGGAGGAAGCAGCGGATGTATTTCAGAGTATAGGAAGGCAAATCGGCTTTAACACGACAGGAAACCTGGATATTTATGAAACTGAGCCACAAGAGCCCCCGGGAGAAAATCCATCAGGGTATGCAATAACATTCACCCCATTTTCCTGACAGGACGAACTATGAAAAAGACAAATAGGTTCAGCTATTTTCTCCTCAATCAGCTTCCGTTGCCGGGCAGCACCCATCCATCCCTTACCCGATTGTGTAATTGACCAGCATCACTTTTATCCGGATTTTTATATCAAATAAATGGGTATGAAAATCATAGGAATAGCGGTCACACTTCTCTTTCCCGTAATAGCAGCAGCTCAAAACGTAGGTATCGGCACAGCCACCCCCTCACAAAAATTGGAAGTCAGGAATGCCCTGCGCAGCACAATAAAGATCAGTTCCGCCAGTTTCGCTGATACATCTGAACTACTGTTGAGCAACCGCAACCTGTCTAACCAGGGCACCGATTTTTCCCTAAAAAATATCCAGGAAAACGGCCTCTATATCTCCTCCGTTTCCGATCTGCCACAAAATACATCCGCCAATTCGCTCGTCATTAAACCGAATGGCTTTATCGGCATCAACGATCCCGCACCCACCGCCCGGCTCAGCATAGCAGGAAGCGAGACTACCCCCAGCGGGCAGGCGGCCGCTATCCGTCTTCAAAACACCGCCTCCACCAATACCTGGTACCTGCGGGCAGGCGCAGCAGGCACCAATACACCCGATGGAGG
>JAEUVL010000675.1 GCA_016786965.1 Chitinophagaceae bacterium | reverse complement strand
ACAATTAAAAAAGAAATTCATCCGCATGGATACCTGGGGAGATAACCCCAAACTGAATGACTATTATGTGAAATGCGGATTTACATTTCTTGAGGTCATCACACCCGAATCCACCGAAAACCTGCCACCACACTACAGTTGTATATCTTTAAGTTTACTGCAAATTGAAATTGAATAAGATCCTTTGCACTTCGCAGCAGTATAAATAATCGGTGTTCATCCGTTCAACCCGAGTCATCCGTGTTACTGGATTTCCTGCAATTGTGCCTGTATTACGCCACTACATTCTGAAATTTATTTCAGCGCTGCTGCTTTTTCCTCCAGCAGGGCAGGCAGAAAAGAAAGGTCCATCTCTGCAAAAGCCACCGGCGCCTTCGGCTCCTCTCCAAATTCATTCAATATCAGTCTCCACCAGCCCACGTTTTTCCATCGGCCCAGTTTATACCCCACCTGCTCATAAGTGGCGAAATAGGTAAAGCCCAGCCGTTCATGCAGGGCCACACTGTTATCATTCGGCAAGTTGATCACTGCATATACATTACGGAAGCCCTGGCGAGACAGAATGTTGAATAAACTGGTATACAGTACCGAAGCGATGCCGCGCCGGTGAAAATCATCGTGTATATAAACAGAACATTCCACACTCCATTGATAGGCCACCCGTTCCCGGTAGCGGGACGCATAGGCATACCCGGCAATAAGGCCATCCACCTCCAGCACCAGCCAGGGATAGTGCAGCAGGTACTGGCGGATGCGGTCCGCAAAAGCTTCCACCGCAGGCACTTCCGTTTCAAACGTAAACGAGGTATGCTCAATATAAGGGGCATAAATGGCGAGGATACCAGCAGCATCAGCAGGAGTAGCGAGGCGGAGCGTAGTCATAACAGGCACTAAATTAAGTCCAAATTTCATTTCAATCTTATGGCTGAAATGGCTATTTTTGCCGCCCTGTTGCGGGGGTAGCTCAGCTGGTTAGAGCATCGGATTCATAACCCGAAGGTCGGCAGTTCAAGTCTGCTCTCCCGTACTTAAAGGTTGTCTGAAAAGGCAGCCTTTTTTAATTGCTTTCAGAGCATCGGATTCATATCCGCCGGCTGGCGGACGGCAGTTCAAGTCTGCTCTCCCGTACTTAAAGGTTGTCTGAAAAGGCAGCCTTTTTTAATTGCTTTCAGAGCATCGGATTCATATCCGCCGGTTGGCGGACGGCAGTTCAAGTCTGCTCTCCCGTACTTAAAAGGTTGTCTGTAAAGGCAGCCTTTTTTAATTTCACCTGTATTCTTTGCGCCATTGCGTCTTAGCGAGAAATATAAAAAGAAAAGATGGCTCGCAAAGACACAATTGACATCTCACGCAAAGGGCATTTAAACGAATACTTAGCCACTATTAAAAATATTTACTACCTGAAGACAAATTAAGCGTATATAGAAGTATAGTTCACCCCTATCTGTAGCACCCTTGTCAAGTCAATCATAAAAATTATTTCTGATAGCCATATATCAAGTACACAATTACCACACGGTAATTTGCTATAACACCACAAAAAACTAATTTACATTCTCAGGAATGATCCACTCTGCATGAAAAAAACACTTCTGATAGTAGGATATACTTTAGTCCACTCGATTGTATTTAGCCAGCCCCCGGGTCCGGGCTCTTATGAAACCAATAGCAATGTGGACAAGCTGGTCGGCACCTGGCAATGGGTTTCAGACACAGATACCGTGGAGATCAGGATCCAAAAACTGAGGCATACCATTGGCTTTTACGACACCGATATCCTGCTAGGCACTCACCGCTACAGTAAGAATGGCATTACGGTCCAAAATACTATGGGTGATTTAGACGATATTCTGCTGGATCATAAGAAAAATTCAGTGTATTTATCCAATACGAACCAGGGGCCGAATAATTTTGAAGGAAGAATAAAAGACCTGACCAAGAATAAATCAAATGTTTTAAAACTCCTCTTCATACCGGGTAGCCCGCCACAACTGGCCTGGCATCTTGAACCCACTGAGAAGATGGCTACTGATGCAGACTTTCAATACGGTGTCACCCTGCCGGAGGACATCATTCTGACTAAACAGTAATTGGTATTAATAGGAAAAACACATCTCACCCCCACCAGCCAATTCACCCAAAAAACTAAATACATTAGTTTAACATTTGAACCGTTTTTCCCGTCATTTTCTACCTGCAACAGCCCCTTTTCAGCCCCCTAAAAAGCACTTGATTCAAAAGCCAAAAAATCAGGAATTTTCGGGTAAACAATTGAAAATAAGTCCGCTATAAAGAAAACAATAGATCGGGAAGGTCGTGCAGTGCATTGGGAATCTCGTGCAGTGCATTGGGAATCTCGTGCAGTGCATTTGGAATGTCGTGCAGTGGCATCGGAATGTCATGCA
>JAEUVL010000659.1 GCA_016786965.1 Chitinophagaceae bacterium | reverse complement strand
TTTTGAATTGCTTTTCCAATTGTGTACGGAACACTATCGGTTTGTCACCGCTGTTTTCCAGGTAGCCGAGATAACCGGCCACATAGCTTTGTGCTTTCCAGTTTTTTTTATTCCATTCCAGCCCGGTGCCGAATAAAAAAGCATCATCCTGGTTGTGGTCAGTGGATTCAATGTTCCAGGTATAAAAGCCCGCCATACCTATCCATTTTAACGGAGAATGATTAATGATCTTTCCAAACGACAGGTCGAAATAATATCCCGGTGCATCGGTGTAGCGGGCAGCGCCAAATCCCGATCCGCTGGGAAAACGATAACCTACCCGCAGTGCCAGGTGAATGTCTTTCCGCCATTTATTGAGTAACTGAATGTTGGTGTTCAGGTGAATTTCCCCGGCAGACTCTTTATCAGTAAAGAACTGGGAGAACACATGTCGCTTTTCTTTGGTAGCCTGGCTCATAGTATATCGTTCATAAGGCACCCAGGCCAGATCGAAAGATATTTTATCTTTTACCAGGCAGTAGCTGGCATATATATTTATGTTCTGCGTTTTATCGCCGGGTGAAAAGTGTAACTGGCCGGTGGCCGCCACAGAAAGGGTGCTGTCAATACTACCATTACCAAGTCGTGGTACTGGTAATGAATTTGGCCCCTGGTAGGCAGGCATGCTGATCATATACCTGCTCCAATGCGTTACTCCATCCCAGCCTACTACCTGCGCCCAGCGGTCGAAGGTTTGGGCGGGGCATTGCAGTGCTATAAAACAGCAGGTAAAGAAAAAAAGGTTACGCATCAGTCAAAGTTATTTCTAAATACTATTGCTGTAAAAAATAAAGGCTGCCAGTTGCGGCAGCCTTTATTTTAATTGGTAGAAAGAATCATTCTTTTGGGTTGTAAATTGCAAGAACCACTGCAGCGGCAAGGCTAAGGTAATAACCGATACCTAGCAGTTTAAACATTGCTCCTAGAGGTCCGCCTTCAATTAAAGATCGAATAATAAGGTAAAGTACGCCGATAAGAGCCAGTAAAACTAAAATACCACGAGAGGGAACATATTTGCCATTGTTTAGAGCTCCCACAAGCAGCAGAATACCAGCTATCGGTGAGAGTAATAAAACATAGACATCGGCTTTACCTCCTTGTTTTACAAGATCAAAACCGCTTACTCCTTGCCCAAAAAAACTAATATAAGGCAAGAAAAATCCTAGAATCAATAAAGCTCCAAGAATAATTGTTAACATTTTTTTGTTCATGTTGGTTGGTTTAATTATTAAAAAAATGGTTGGCTTAAATTTATTTCATAGTTGACATTCGTTTATAGCAGAAGAAGGCCCCCGCCAGAAAAGCAATGACGGCAATATAAAACCAGGGGGCAAAATCTACTGAAATACTCATATCAGAAAGATCTTTCCCTATCTTATTAAAGCCTGAATCAAGATCAGGCACTTCACCATTGGTGACATCTTTTGTCTTATCCCCTAATCCGCCAAGCAAATTGGTCTTTGCTGCTTTTTTTACATCCAGCATCAGGCCGATCAATGCCCCAGCGCCCAATACTCCTGCCACCATACCACCGCCGGCAGCCATTTTATTTTTTACAAAACAAAGGCCCAGGCCAATCACACCCAGTGCCAGGCCGATCAGTGCATACATGTTAGGATTTCTCTTGTCGCTCTTGGTGGTGGTTTTAGTAATGGCATCATCCACTCCCTGAGGTTTTACATCATCCAGATAAGGCATGTCAGATTGCCCGCTTTTGATAGTGACGCCAGTGGCCAATTGAAACCCGCTTACACTTTGTATTTTCATCCCATTGCACTTAATATCTACAAAGGGCATAAAGAATAATAAGACGGCTATTGCAAAAGCAACTGTTGAAGGAATTTTTGTCCCAAACATATCGGGGTTAGAAGCAGGCACATATACCTGCTGGGCAGTAGTTGGTTGGTTGGTATCCATAAAAAATTTCGAGAAAGGTAAAGAATCTTATGAAAAAAACATAACTAGTTTTACGCAGTGTTATCCCCGGTTTACAAACAATATATTTGCAATATAAATTAAACGGTGAATGATCATCAACAGGATTTGCGTTTGCGGTGCAGGTACTATGGGTTCGGGTATTGCACAGGCAGCATCACAGGCCGGATTTTCCACCCTGCTCTATGAACTGAACCCTGTTGTACTGGACAACGCAAAAACCAGCATTGGAAAAAATCTGCAGACATTGGTGGATAAAGGCAAGATGCCGGCTGCTGATAAAGAGACGGTGCTTCAGCGTATTCATTTTACAGATGATATTCAAACCTGCCTTGCGGATGTTTTTATTGAAGCTATTGTTGAAAAAACGGAAATTAAGATAGTGTTATTCAATCAACTCGCAGAACTCAATCACAGCGAATGCATTTTTGCCAGTAATACTTCTTCGTTGTCCATTTCATCAATCGCCGCTAATGTGCAATGCCCGCAGCGGGTGATCGGTATGCACTTTTTTAATCCTGCCACTATTATGAAGCTGGTAGAAGTGGTGAATACTCCTTTTACTAATGCCGTTACAACCGAAACCGTTATAGACCTGGCGAAACAAATGGGCAAAACACCCGTACTGTGTAAAGATTCACCAGGCTTTATTGTGAACCGGGTGGCCCGACCTTATTATATTGAATCGCTGAGAATGGTGGAGGGCGGCCTTACCAATTTTGAACAGGCTGACCGCCTGCTGGAAGCAACCGGTTTTAAAATGGGTCCTTTTAAGCTGATGGACCTGATAGGTAATGATGTGAACTATGCTGTGAGCTGCTCAGTATACGAGCAGCTTAATAAAACAGAGCGATTAAAGCCTTCTTATATACAGGAAAAGAAAGTAAAAGAAGGTAAGCTGGGCAAAAAATCCAGAGAAGGATATTATATGTATAATAGTTAACAGGTTAAAAAGTTTACAAGAAGTATCTTCGTCGTCACGCATCATTTTCAACTTTTCATCTTGACAAAAAAAATACTCGTTACAGGGGGTACCGGCTTTCTCGGTTCTTACATTATCCAACAACTGGTGGAAAAAGGATATGCCGTAAGGGCCCTCCGGCGAAGCAATAAACTGCCTGGCTGGATACCCGCAGCTACTTTTGAGGATACTTCGACCGGCTCCGTAGAATGGGTAGAAGGTGATATACTGGATGTTGTATCCCTTGAAGAGGCAATGGAAGGAACGGACGCTGTGATACATTCAGCAGCACTTGTTTCCTTTGCAAAGAAGGACCGCAAGGATATGTACCAGGTAAATGTGGAAGGAACGGCCAATGTAGTAAACATAGCATTGGAAAAAAATGTGCGGCGCTTAGTGCATATCAGTTCGGTGGCGGCGCTGGGCAGAACGGCGAATGGTGGTCATGTGAATGAAGAGAAGAAATGGGAGGAGAGTAAAGTGAATACCCACTATGCCATCAGCAAGTTCAAAGCGGAGCTGCACGTATGGCGGGGCATTGGTGAAGGGCTGGATGCGGTGATTTTGAACCCAAGCACCATTCTTGGTTATGGGGACTGGCATAGCAGCAGTTGTGCCATATTCCGGCAGGTGCATGATGGTTTCGACTGGTACACTCCCGGCATTAATGGCTTTGTGGATGTAGAAGATGTGGCGAAGGCAGCGATCATATTATTAGAAAGCGATATAACGGAACAACGCTTTATTGTAAATGGTGATACATGGCCATTTAAGAAATTGCAGGATACAATTGCTGCAGGCTTTGGTAAAAAAGGACCTGCTAAAAGAACTACACCCTTCCTGCTGGGTGTAGCGTGGCGGCTTGAAAAACTGAAATCTTTGTTTACCGGTAAAAAACCATTGCTGACAAAAGAAAGTGCCAGAGTGGCACAAAGCCAAACCTGGTTTGATAATGATAAGCTGCTGAAGGCATTACCCGGTTTCTCATTTACCCCATTAGAAAAAACGATCAGCAAGGCCTGCGATTTGTATATGCGGAACCGTGATGCTGGCGGTAAGTAAACTGTTTCCGTGGTTTCCAGATATTATATAAGTAGTATATCTAACGGAGTTTACCCAAGTTGCAGGTTTTGGAGTGTATTTTGCAGGACTATTTAATGCAACCAAAGCTTTCAAGGTATTATCTTTAAACCGCAATCATTTTTCTATGCGAAGACTTCTTTTACCCATTTTTTTATTCCTTTTCATTCTTCCGGTGTTTGTACAGGCACAGTTTACTGTATCTGGTATAATACTGGATTCTGCCAGCCGGGAACCGTTATCAGCCGCATCTGTTTTTTGTCAAAACACCACTCTCGGTACAGCTACGAATAAGCAGGGAGAGTTTTCCCTGGAATTAAAATCAGGCGGTTACGATCTTATATTCAGCTACACAGGATATAAAACACAGATACAGCGCATCAGTGAAAGCAATAAACTGGAAATACTACTGGTAAAAGAGGACAAGAGCCTGAGCGAAGTAGTGCTTAAGAACTCCAACGAGGTAACAGATGGCTGGACCAAGTATGGAGATTTCTTTACCCAGCATTTTATTGGCACCACTCCCAATGCAGGTAAATGTGAGCTGGTAAATCCGGAAGTGTTGAAATTCTATTACTATAAAAGAAGTAATAAGTTAAAGGTGCTGGCCACGGATGCTCTTCAGGTGAATAATAAAGCCCTGGGATATAACCTGCGGTACCAGCTGGATTCATTTGTGTATTACTATAATACTAATATCAACTCTTACCGAGGCTATTGCCTGTTTACAGAAATGGAAGGTGATGATAGCGTGAAAAGAGTTTGGAGTGCAGCCCGCAATAAGGCGTATGAGGGATCTAAGCTGCATTTTATGCGCAGTTATTACGACAGTACAGTCGTCGAAGATGGTTGGATCATAGATATGCTGGACGAGAACAATGATAAAAAATTCAGTAAAGTAAAAGATGTTTACGATACCCTTTATTATGGCGCTTTGGATAGCACCCTGCAAATAGAGATCTGGTACCCGAGAAAAATCAGCATCACCTACACTAAAAAGAAACCTGAGCCGGAGTACCTGAAAAAAATGGGCATGCCGAAAACTGTACCGTATCCAATTTCTTATATCGATATTAAAGAAACTATAGCCATTACCCAGAATGGTTATTA
>JAEUVL010000654.1 GCA_016786965.1 Chitinophagaceae bacterium | reverse complement strand
AGATCATGAGCAAAGAATATACACTGGCAGTAGGCACAGCGCCATACCTGCAGATGGACTTTGACTTGGGTGGAGTGAAGGCGAAGGGTACATATGTGGTGAAAGTGGCAGACCACTTCACAGGCAAGGTAGTATCAGGCCTGGTACTGGTGCAGTAATAACAGGATAGGAAAGACAGAGTAATCAACTCAGATACAAGCCCTCCGGTAACCCCGGAGGGCTTTTTTACGAGTGAAAACAGAGTTTTTTCAGAAATAGAAAAAAAAAACTACCTTACGTTCGGATTATGGATTTTCTCCTTCCCAGGGAGTACTTATCAACCAAAAAACTGTTTGTATGCAATCAAAATTTACGCTTAATCAAAGGCGGAGAAACTTGTTTGGGCTTTCTCCACTTTTTCTCATTTTATTTTTCCTGGTTGCCGGAAAAATAAATGCCCAGCAATATGTGAATGGCAATTTGAGCACAGGTGCTACCAGTAATAGTGGAGTAACCGCTCCTGCAGGAACTACCTGGAGCGAATGTCAGAACCCAACCGGCAATACCACTATTGCAAATACAAATGCTGGCTATGGAGCACAAATAACAGCTAACAATAGTGTAGCTGATGATTTTACAATCCCAGCGGGACCATCCTGGAATATTACGAAGATCACAGTCTATGCATATTCTACAGGTGCTGCTGCAGGCCCATCTCCCTTTAATGATTTGAGAATTAGGATTCACAATAGTAGCCCTCTGGCGGGACCAACTACGATTGTGTTTGGTGATCTTACAACAAACAGGTTGAGTGCATCATCAAACGCCAATATGTACCGGATCTTTAATACAGTAGTAACGCCTGCTACTGCACCCGGCACAACAAGAATTATATGGAGATTAGAAGCAAACGTTGCAGTAACGCTGGCCCCAGGAACATATTGGCTGGAGTATCAGACAGGTACGGCATTAACGTCTAATTTTACTCCTCCCAGCACTCCTTTGGGTGTTAGAACCGTAGCCGGTTACAATGCGATACAAAGCATTGCTGGTGTTTGGGCTGCATTGGTTGATAACGGTCAGGGACCCGCATCACCTGCACCAGTTGCTGTTGATTTTCCATTTATCGTTGATTATTCTACGGGAGCATGTTCAGGCACACCAGCTCCGGGTAATACTTTATCAACTGTAACTACTGTATGTCCTTCAATCAATTTCACATTGTCTCTTCAAAATGCTACAGCTGGCTCAGGCGTTACTTACCAGTGGCAATCATCACCTGATGGTACCACATGGACAAATATAACCGGAGCTACAAGCTCTACTTATACAACCACATTAGCAGCTACAACATTCTATCGTTGTAATGTTACCTGTTCTGATAATACCGGAACTTCAACACCTGTTCAGGTTGCTCTAACACCTCCTTCAAATTGTTATTGTACACCACCTGCATCAGATTGTTCAGATGATGATGTGATTACAAGGGTACGCATTAGTACGTTAGACAACGCTTCTACTTGTGGTACCGGACCACCCGCCGGATATTCAAATTATACTACAACGGTAGCAGCA
>JAEUVL010000650.1 GCA_016786965.1 Chitinophagaceae bacterium | reverse complement strand
TCTATTCTTAATAGCCAAAATATCTTTCCGGGTACAGGTATGGATTCGATCTGATCGCCCTTTCGTTGTTTAATAAAAAAGACAGTTGGATAAATGGACAGGATGCCAAGTGTGGCGAATAAGCCCAGCTTTAGATGAAAGACCCAATTGTTATTGTAGAAAATGGCGGGCTTACCATAACTTCCTAACCATAAGATAAGGCCAGCTGCCAGCAATGTCAGTGAGGCTAACCCATAAACAGCATCTATTTTTGCGAGCCGGCTGATCTCTGCCCGGGTCATTGTTTTTTTGATAAGTAAGTGTTCTGCTACCAGGCTGCCGACAATAGCAAAAATGCTGATGAAGTGTATGTAGCGAAGTAATATTTCTGTCGTCATTAGCTGTTACATTAATACCAGGAAATATATTCTTGCGGGTACTTACTCATTCTTCAAAGTAGCAGAAATTACCACCCACCCATTCCTTGTCCTTGTTATACCGCACACCGATCATCTTGCCTTTGCTCAGTCTCCCGAGGTTATTGGTGGCAACTGGTCTTGCTTCACCATCTTTCCAGAAGTAAAACATGCGTATCTCTGCTTTGGCGGGTACATCGGGTGTTTGTATCACTTCTGCATATTTTACTTTTCGTTGCAGTATCCAGTTCTCCGGATCTTTTACATGATCTATATCTGCCTGAGTTACATCTATGATTACGCCTTGCCCTGCAAAGGAGAACAATGGTTTCAGTACGTAGTTCTCCAGGTCGGCGGGCATTTGTTTGACTTCATTGAGGAAGAAAGTTTGCGGTACATACGGATGACGGATGAAGGGCAAGGTGTATTTGCTGATGCGGTAAAACCAGTTAGGGTGTGGCGCCCATTCCACCTCCAGTTCTTCGAAGAAGATATTTCCTTTGGCCTGTACTTCAGGTGTTTGCTGCTGCAGGTCGTCAAATATCACCCGGTTGTAAATGCGTTTGACTTCTGTCTTTATACCATTATTGAGATAGTACAGTTTCTTTCCTTCTTTTATTAGTTCTGTAAGGCAAATGGCTTTGATTCCGGTATAATCTTCGGTGCAATAGAAATCGATCCTCGTTTTTTGCTGGTGCGGAAATATTTCCAACAGTATCACATTTTCCGGTGCATGATCACCAAGTATTATCTCTTTCAGCAGTTGTATGTAAGTTTCTTTGGTGTAACCATTGAGATAGCAGGAAAAATTTTCTGGTACAGGAAAATGACGGCGAAACACTTCATCAATCAGTACTTCATAGGCAAAGAGAGAAGGAAACCCCTGCATCTCTATCAGTTGCGGTTCATATTCTCCCTGCTCGTTGATGCAGATACCAAAGTCGAAGGCAATGAAATGAGAGTGCCCGTTCTCGCCGGGTACATTCAACTCTTTACGAACGGCATTTTTGGTTAGTTCTTTGAAATTGGGGTCAACGATAATATCAATGATGCTCTCGCAGGCATGTAATATTTTTTGTGTAAAATCTTTTGGTACGAAGATGGGCGTTTCTGCCACCCGGAACTCGATGGCGCCGGGATGAACTCCGTTTAACTCTTGCAAGAAGGCTTCATATTGCGCCGGGGTAAATGCTTCATTGTATGCTTTGCGGATAGCAGGGATCATTGGCCTTATTTTAATAGCCGGAAGTTAGTGAATGATGGCGAATAGTCAATAGTCGGGAGCCGATAGTCTTTAGTGGTTCGCCAGTATCAGGCCATAACTTCCTGGAACTGCCCTACTGAATGATTCAGAAAATTGGGAAGAATATGTGAGTAGGTCCAGCGGATCTTATCGGGATCATCGAGGTGCTCCAGCATGCTGATGAGCTTATCTTCTCCGTGGCTTTCGATGACCGTTTTTCTTTTCTCTTCTGTGCGCAGGTACATGCTCATACCGGAAGCATCTGCTTCTGGATGAAACTGTGTGCCGATCATATATTCATTAAAGCGGATGCCCATCACGGCCCTTTCGTAAGGCACATGCGGGCGGCTTTTTTCGATACAAAGAATTTCAGCACCCATTCTTTCCAGCCGTTCATGGTTGGGTTGTATCACCTGATGGTCACGACTGTCTACGGCATAGAAAGGATCCCTCAGGCCATCAAAGACAGGTTCATTGCCACCTGCATCCAGCATGTGTATGGGGAAAACGCCAAAGGCGGTGGACCTTCTTTTACAAACCAGTCCTACATTGAAAAAGCGGCTGGCCAGTTGAAATGAATGACAGATGAAGAAGATATATTTTTTCTGGTGGTTAGAAGGGTTGTTGTTCCAGCGTTCCATTTTATCCAACCAGCGGCACCAGGCAATGTCCCAATCTTCAAAGCGGCTTACCAGCGGATCGCCGGGGCCACCGGAGGAGATATAAATATCGTAAGAGGTATCGGGAAATTGATTCTTAAGCCGTACGTCAAATTCATCTGATTGGAGATCGAAATCGTTAGCAGCAGCCCAATCATGGAGGATGGTGCGGATGCAACGCATGCCCTGGTTTGGTACGCCTTCATAAAGATCGAGGATTGCTACTTTTACCAACCTTTTTTCATTCCAACTCATTTACAAATTTAAGGATTTTTTCATCCTGGGCTGGTGCATACGATTGCATGATTGTCCACAATTGTGGATTATTGATTGAACGCAAAGCAAAGAGATCTAAATGGCTGTTGCGTGCGAAAAAACCCTTATCTCAAAACTATCAATATAAAATGCTTATTTCTCATACACTTTCTCCCCGCCTAAAAAGGTCTTCAGTACCTTAATGGATAATATTTTTTCCGGGGCTTCTTTCATAATGTCTGCATCGAGTATGATGAAATCAGCGAATTTTCCTTTCTCCAAACTGCCTTTTTCTTTTTCTTCGAAGTTGCTTTTGGCTGCCCAGATGGTCATGCCACGAAGTGTTTCTTCACGGTTCAACGCATTTTCCATTTGATAGCCATCAGCCGGCCAGCCTTTGGCATCTTTTCTTACCACGGCTGCATAGAATGTTTTGAAGGTGGAAATATCTTCTACCGGGAAATCGGTACCCAGCGGCAGCCATCCATTTTGTTGTAATAATTGTTTATATGCATAGGCGCCTTTCACTCTTTCTGTTCCTAACCTGTCGCCCGCCCAATACATATCAGAGGTAGCATGGGTGGGCTGGATGGAAGGGATGATGTTGTTTTGACCAAATAAAGAAAAATCATTTTGATTTACCACCTGTGCATGTTCAATACGCCAGCGCAGATCGTTCTTTCCTTTTAAATATTTGGCATAGATGTTCAGGAGGGTACGGTTGCCGCTGTCGCCAATAGCATGGGTGCACATCTGCCAGCCTTTGCTGCTCATCCAGTTGGCCACCGAGTCAAAATGCTGCGGATGGCTGAGCAGGAAACCGTAGTGGCCTGCTTTATCGCTGTATGGTTGTAACAGGCAGGCACCTCTTGACCCTAAAGCACCATCTCCATATACTTTAAAGCTTCTAACATTCAACCGGTCAGTTTTTATGATTCCCTTTTTCTCTGCGTAATCATAGTTTGTTTTTTCATCACTGAGCATTACATAGAGCCGCATTTTCAAGTCGCCGGCGGCTTGTAACTCCTGTATCATATCAACAGAGGCATATCCTAGTCCGCAATCATCAATGGTAGTAAGGCCCATGGCAAAACAATTTTGCTCAGCGGCTTTCAGTCCTTTTTTAAATTGTTCGGGAGTGCTTTCAGGAATTTTTGCTGATACGAGGTCAATGGCATTATCGATGAGTATGCCACTGAGTGATCCTTCCTGCTCTTCTATTTCACCGCCTGTTAATGTATCTCCGGCTTTGATGCCGGCGAGGTCTAAAGCTTTTTGATTGGCAATGGCTGCATGGCCATCTATCCTGGTGAGG